>CAYJHX010000442.1:0-1715 GCA_964369395.1 uncultured Desulfovibrionaceae bacterium | reverse complement strand
TTGCCCAAACTGTCTATGACCACAATGGCAGGAAAATCTACCACCTCCATGGCTGCCACAGCCTCAGGGCCCAAATCTTCATAGGCTAGCACCGTATATTTTTTGATGCTTTTAGCAATAAGAGCACCGGCGCCCCCCACAGCGGCCATATAGGGCACACCGTGTTTTTTCATGCTTTCAATGACTTCGGGTTTGCGATAGCCCTTGCCAATCATGCCTTTGACGCCTTGATCTAAAATACGCGGGGTGTAGGCATCCATGCGGCCCGATGTGGTAGGGCCGGCAGAGCCGATGGCTTCGCCGGGTTTGGCAGGGGAGGGGCCCACATAGTAAATGACGGCATTGGTCAAATCCACGGGCAATGCTTTTCCGGCATCGAGGGTTTCCACAAGCTTTTTATGAGCGGCATCACGGGCTGCAATAATAACACCGGAAATGAGCACTCTGTCTCCGGCCCGTAAAGAAGCCGCCGTAGCAGCGTCGAAGGGGGCCGTTATGCGTTTAGGTTCTGTTGACATAGTATCCTCCTTACCAGCCTGTTATAATGTACATTCGGCATGGCGTGCCGCGTTGCAGTTGATATTTACCGCCACAGGCAAAGAGGCAATATGCGTGGGGTACCACTCTACATGTACGCGCAAGACGGTGGTTTTGCCGCCAAGACCTTGGGGGCCAATGCCCGTTTGATTGACCATTTCCAAAAGTTCTTTTTCAAAATGAGCGTATCTAGGGTCGGCATTTTGGGTGTCGATGTCGCGAGCGGCGGCTTTTTTGGCACAGATGGCGGCCATTTCTAGGTTACCACCAATGCCTACGCCCACCACCATGGGAGGACAGCTATTGGGGCCGGCGAGCTTTACAGCCTCTAGCACCACATTGCGTACCCCCTCAATACCATCGGCCGGCACCAACATTTTTAAAATACTTTTGTTTTCGGAACCGGCACCCTTGGGGGCCAAACGCAGACGAATGGCATCGCCGGGGACAATGCGTGTATGGATGATGGCAGGACTGTTGTCTTTGGTGTTTTTGCGTTCGAAGAGGGGCTCTTCTACACACGATTTACGCAAATACCCGTCGGTATAGCCTTGACGAATGCCTTGGTGAATGGCTTCTTCAAAATCGCCACCTATCACATGCACCTCTTGGCCCACTTCCACAAAGACCACGGCAAGGCCGGTATCTTGACAGATGGGAATATTTTCGTTGGCCGCAATGTCGGCGTTGGTTATAAGTTGCTCCAAAATATTTTGCCCCACTAAAGAGGGTTCTGTTTCTTTGGCATCCTTAAAAGCTTGGTACACATCGGAAGGAAGTTTACAACAAGCTTTTATGGCCAATTCAGCCACGGCCTGAGTAATAGCCTCTGCTTGAATTTCACGCATATATATCTCCTCATGCATGAGCTGCGCTCTGCGTTTTTTGCGTTCCAAGGGTAGCGCAGGTCGTGTAAAAAATCTAGGTTCATATGCTGTGAAATATGCTTTTTTCGAAAGAAGTTTTTTTGTGGGGGAGGGACCTTTTTGAAAAAAGGACTCCTCCCCCACACCCCCTCCCCCTAAAACTTTTACATGAATTTTCCTTACGGAAAATTCTGAGTATGTTTGTATAGAGAAAGGGTTTTTTGCTCTCGATTTACATAAACCTCGCAAGCTCGACAACGCAAACGATTTCGCCGCCCGTTGGGTATTCCTCGTATCTTACGCTTTTTGAAC
>CAYJHX010000441.1:0-1721 GCA_964369395.1 uncultured Desulfovibrionaceae bacterium | reverse complement strand
TCGTCGCTACGCTTCTCGCAATGACTTGGTATTACAACGAAAGTCATTGCGAGCGTAGCGAAGCAATCCATGTATTTTAGCAATTTTAAGAATTATGCAGGACTCTTGATATGCTATGGATTATTATAACGCGTTTTGGGGGAGGATGGGGGGTGTGGGGGGGAAGGAACCTCCCTTTTTGGCGTTAGCAAAAGGGGGTTCCTTCTCCCCACAAAAAACTATCAATCAGACACTTATTGGCCCCATTTTTCAGAAAACACTTTTTCTGGTGCAAAGCCATCGCGCGTTTTAAAGGGCTGGTCAGGGTGACCGCACACTACAATACCTAACACTTCGGCATGTTCTGGCAAAGCAAAAAGTTTGTTAAAACTTGTACGGCGCTCTTCATCGGGGTATACTCCCGTCCATACTGTGCCAATACCAAGGCCACGTCCGGCAAGCAGCAGATTTTGCAAAGCTGCCGAGCAATCTTGTTGCCAGTATCCGGGGTATTTTTCGGCTTGCAAGTCCACGCATACGGCTATGCATACGGCGGCTTCTTTGGCCATTTGCGCATAAGGGTTGCTGGCGGCAATGGCTTCCATAGTTTCTTTATTGCGCACCACCACAAAACGCCAAGGCTGGGCATTTCCGGCGCTAGGGGCGGCCATGGCAGCCTCAAGCATGCGCTGTACATCAGCATCACTAACTGGTTCGGCAGTAAATTTGCGGATGCTACGACGAGTAAAAATTGCTTCAAAAATATCCATGATAAAACTCCTCTATGCTTGTCAGGGCAAGCGTTGTACGTTGTTTCTCTTGTAGCGCAGAGAGGTAGCTTTGGTCAAATACAGAACACGCTCTGGCAATCAAAATCTGCTCTAAAAGGAGTGCTCTGCACAGTTTATTATGTGAGGACTCATGGATTCTAGGAGATTGTACAGAGGCGTAAAGGGGGGTATTGTCTTTGTGCAAACAATTTTGGAAAAGAAAAAAAGACGCGGGGGAGAAAAAAACTTAAAAAGATTTTTTCTCCCCCGCAAAAAAGAAGGTTTTTTATTTTACTTCAATGCCCAAATTTTGCAATACGGAGCGTAAGTACTCGGTATTCTTTTCAGTAAGAGGGCATAATGGCAAACGAACGTCAGCGTCCATTTTACCCATCATAGCAAGGGCTGCTTTTGCTGGAGTGGGGTTAGTTTCTACAAACATGGCTCTATTGAGGGGCATAATTTCATAATGTATGCTTCGGGCCTTTTCTATGTTTCCTTCTCTAAAGGCGCGGCATAAGGCGGCCATTTTGCTAGGCACGATGTTAGAACTCACAGAGATAACACCGCAACCTCCAAGCGAGAGCAAGGGAAGAACGGTAAAATCATCGCCAGAAAGCACTTGCAAACCCTTAGGGCTTTCTTCAAGAACATCAGAAACTTGCGTTAAATTTCCTGTGGCTTCTTTAATGCCCACGATATTTTTGAAATCTTTAGCAAGGCGCCCCATGGTAGCAGGCAACAAATTACACCCTGTACGTCCGGGGACATTGTACACAACCATAGGAAAATCCACAGCATCGTGAATGGCCTGATAGTGTTGGTAAAGCCCCTCTTGTGTGGGTTTATTATAATAAGGAGTTATGAGCAAAGCGCCACTAGCTCCTGCTTCTTTAGCAGAGCGAGTAAGGCGTATAGCCTCTTGTGTATTGTTAGAACCTGCGCCTGCCAAGACGGGCACGCGCCCTTTTA
>CAYJHX010000440.1:0-1727 GCA_964369395.1 uncultured Desulfovibrionaceae bacterium | reverse complement strand
AAGAGTTCAATGCTCGTACACAAGATCAAAAGGGTATGATTATCCCTGTTGTTATTACTGTGTATGCAGACCGCTCCTTTAGCTTTATTACCAAAACACCTCCTGCTTCTGTGCTTATCATGAAAGCAGCTAAGGTGGAAAAAGGCTCTGGCGAACCTAACCGTAACAAAGTAGGTTCTGTAACCGCAGCCCAGATTGAAGAAATCGCCAAGTTAAAGTTGCCTGACCTTAATGCTGCTTGTCTTGAGACAGCCATTAAGTCTATCAGCGGCACAGCCCGCAGCATGGGCATTGAAATTAAGTAGCTTTTCGTCAAGAAAAGCCGTTCAAATCAATTGTACTGCTGCTAGTTTATAGAAATAGCGGCAGGAGATGTAAAACGAAGGATAAGACAATGCCCAAACATGGCAAAAAATTTCGTTCTGCTCTTGAGGGAGTAGATTTACAACAACGCTTTTCCATTGAGGAAGCCGTAGAAAAGTCTTTGGCAGCAAGCTTTGCTAAGTTTGATGAAACTGTAGACGTTGCTTTGCGCCTTGGTGTTGACCCCAAATATTCTGATCAAATGGTGCGCGGCGCTGTTACCCTGCCCAATGGTCTTGGAAAGACTGTACGCGTTGCTGTATTTTGTAAGGGTGAAAAAGAAGCTGAAGCTCTTGCTGCTGGCGCTGATTTTGCCGGTGCAGAAGAACTTGTGGCTAAAATCAAAGACGGCTGGCTTGACTTTGACGCCGCTGTTGCCACCCCTGACTGTATGGCTTTAGTGGGCCAAATCGGTCGTATGCTCGGACCCCGCGGTCTTATGCCCAATGCCAAAACTGGTTCTGTAACCAACGATGTGGCTAATGTGGTTAAAGAACTGAAAGCTGGTCGTGTAGAATTCCGCGTTGATAAAGCTGGCGTATTGCATGCACCTCTTGGTAAGGTGTCTTTTGGCAGCGAAAAAATTCTTGGCAACTTAAAGGCCTTGCTTGATAGCGTACAACGCTTAAAGCCTTCTACTGCCAAGGGTCAATATATGCTTTCCATGGCTGTATCCACCACCATGGGCCCTGGCTTTAAGACCGACATCACACAAGTGAGAAAATTTATAGAGGGATAATACGAGCGCTTTTTTATCCAGCGCATCGTCAGATTGCATACGCTTTATCGGTCATGTACCAAAGAGTACACTTCCTCAAAGCCTATGCAATCTTCCTTGCTCTGACCAAAAAATCATCTCGTATTAAAAGAGCTTTACTGTATCTCACCGCTTTTGAGCGAGTTATCAAGATACAATGAAAGTCGAAATTTTCTTAGTTACTAAGAAAAGCCCTTTGTTTGGAGGGGGAATTTCCCCCTTCGTGGCTATGGATTAGGAATATTCGAGTCGAAGAAAGTAGGTTGATAAATCCTACCGAGACTTTACATATCATTTTATATGATAGACAGTCTTTGGCTCGGCATTCCATTTGGCACCCCCCCAACATGAGGAATAATCATGACAAGGTCCGAAAAAGCTATTTTAATAGAAGCCATTAAGGCAAAAGCTGACAAAGCTTCTATTACCATAGTAACAGACTTCAAGGGCATGCCGGTGGAAGAGCTGACTAGCTTGAGAGTTGCTTTGCGTAATGCAGGCTGCGACTATTTAGTTGTAAAAAACACTCTTGCCCGTATAGCACTTACCGGTGGTACGCACGATTCTATTAAAGATGACTTTAAAGAAAACTGCGCCATTGCCTTTG
>CAYJHX010000439.1:0-1731 GCA_964369395.1 uncultured Desulfovibrionaceae bacterium | reverse complement strand
CCATGCGGCAAAGCCCCTATGGACAGGGGGCTGTGCGTATTGGGCAGGTGTTGGCACCAGAGCAAGGGCTCACCAAGGCCGGACAAGTGATTTTGAAGACAGAAATTGGCGGCAAACGTTTGCTTTCTATGTTGGAAGGGGATCAACTTCCGCGTATTTGCTAGGAAAGCGCTTCCTTAACAGATTATTGATTGCTTCGTTGTGATGTCGTTTGTTGTGGTAAAATTTATTGTAAGGGCTTTTGTAATAGTCTTTTCACACAGTACTTTTTCTTAAGATTTCTGCAGAACTACAATTGTATGGATTGCTTCGTCGCCTCATGCTTCGGCTCCTCGCAATGACTTTCGTTGTAATGCCAAGTCATTGCGAGAAGCGAAGCGACGAAGCAATCCATGAGATTTTTGCTAACACTTATGCCACCGCAAAAAGCTCGAAGCATGAGGAGTCTAAGCAATCCATGAGATTTTTGTAATAGTAGGTAAACGATGTCATATTATGTATACATCTTGGCAAATAAGCCTAATGGCACTTTGTATGTAGGTGTTACTAATAATCTTATGCGCAGGATAGCAGAGCATAAAGAGAGTGTAGGCAATAATTTACAAAAAGGTATAGTGTTTATAGATTAGTGTACTTTGAGGAGTACTCTGACCCCGTAAGCGCTATAGCAAGAGAGAAGCAGCTTAAAGGTGGCAGCCGCAAGAAGAAACTCGTGTTGGTCAATGCTAGTAACCCTAAATGGTTAGATTTGTCTCTAGATTTTTAATTGCATGAATATACGTATGTTATTGGGCATACAATAAATTGTATGGATTGCTTCGTCGCCTCATGCTTCGGCTTCTCGCAATGACTTTTGTGTAGTATCAATGTCATTGCGAGAAGCGAAGCGACGAAGCAATCCATGAGATTTTTGTTAGCGCTGATGCCATCGCAAGAAGCCCGAAGTATGAAGGGTCGAAGTAATCCATGAGATGTAGACTTCTATGTAGTATCAATGTCATTGCGAGAAGCGAAGCGACGAAGCAATCCATGAGATTTTTGCTAACACTTATGCCATCGCAAGAAGCCTGAAGTATGAGAGCGGGGAAGCAATCCACGTAATTTTTACAAATCCCCTACAATAGTAAGGCTCTCTTTCCCTTTTTGTCCCACTCTTTCTCTTTCCTTCGAGTACAAAAAATTTTCTTTTTTCGCAAAAAAAAGTATAAAATTTTATCTAGCTGAAAAATATACACATTTTTTAGACAATCTGTAAGTAGTTAAAATAAAAAACTATATTTTCTAGAGAAACTCACGAAATTCCCCATTCGCCCGCTTTTTTGAACCGCTTTTCCCCATTTGTCAAAAAAAGTAAAAAAAATTTTACAAAAAAGGCTTGCATTTTGTGGGGGGCTGTGGCAAAACTTTTTTCAGATGCACTGCGTCTTTACAAAACGATGCAGGGTCGCGAAAGGCGACCACAAAAAAATTTTACTACAGGTAGGATAAATCCATGAAAAAGATTTGTACATTACTTTTGACTGCCGGAATGCTCTTTGGCGCTGCCACTGGTGCTTCTGCTATCGATTTTAAAGCTAAAGGTCAATGGATCTTCGGCTTCGGCTTAACCGACACCAACTGGGAAGATAACGGCCCTGGCAACCGTGCTAGCTCCGTTGGCCAAAACGACACCTTCAGCGCTGCTCAACGCGTGCGTTTGCAAATCGACGCTGTAGCTTCTGAAGCTCTTTC
>CAYJHX010000438.1:0-1731 GCA_964369395.1 uncultured Desulfovibrionaceae bacterium | reverse complement strand
AAGTGGTCTGCTTTTTTGTTTTGACGCAGTAGGTTGCCCTTTTTCAGCCGACTACTTACCGAAAAGGATTTCTTGATAACTAGGCAAAGCCCACAAATCGTCGGCTACAATGCCTTCTAATTTATCGGCCCATTGGCGTACTTCCACCATGCAGGGAACCACTTTCTGGCAATAGGCGCTGGCACGTTCTTGCAATTCAGCAACTTTTTCCACTTTTTCCAATTGTTTTTCTAGCTTCCCTACAGCGGTTTGCATCTTGCGCAAGTATTCTGTTAATTCGTCCAGAGTAACTGTTTGGAAGTCTTTACCCACGGCTTTGAGGTTAGCGCAGGTGCTGGCAAGTTCGCCTTGATAGCGCATGGCAGCGGGAAAAATAATGGTTTTGGCGATGCGTTGCACGAGTAAAGCTTCGGAACGGATGGTTTTACCGTATTGCTCAAAATAAATTTCCTGACGCGAAGTCAGTTCCATTTTGCTGAGTACGTCTTGTTTTTCGTACAGCTCTATAGCTTCAGGCCAGCTAAACACGGCAAGGGCTTCAGGAGTGGTGCGCAAATTGGGCAAGCCGCGACGTTCGGCTTCTTTATGCCAAATAGTGGAGTAACCATCGCCATTAAAAATAACAGCGCTGTGTTCTTCAATAATATCTTGAATAAAACTTTGCACCGCATCATTAAGGCTTGTTTTGCCATCGGCGAGGGCTTTTTCCAAAAAATCTGCGGCAAAGCTCATGGAATCGGCCATCATGGTATTGAGGGTTGTCAATGAGCCTGCGGCAGACATGCTGGAGCCCAAAGCGCGGAATTCAAAGCGATTTCCGGTAAAGGCTATGGGGCTGGTGCGGTTGCGGTCGCCGGGATCGGCGGGTAAGGGGGGCAAGGTGTCTACGCCCACATGCATGATGCGCTTTCCTTTGGCGCCTTTTACACGTCCTGCGCGGAATTGTTCAAAAACATCGGTAAGTTGGTCCCCAAGGAAAATGGACATAATGGCCGGAGGTGCTTCATTGGCACCAAGGCGATGATCATTGCCCGCTGAGGCTACAGTGGCGCGAAGTACAGGGCCATATTTATGCGCAGCGCGAAGCATACATGCGCAAAACACCATAAATTTGGCGTTTTCGTGAGGAGTATCTCCGGGCTCAAAAAGGGAACCAAGCTCATCATTGCCCAAAGAGTAGTTCAAGTGTTTGCCGGAACCATTGATACCGCTGAAGGGTTTTTCGTGCAGCAAGCATTTAAGACCATAGCGTTTGGCTACGTTGCGCAGTACTGTCATGATGGTTTGGTTATGGTCTACAGCCAAGTTGCCAGTTTCGTAGCGCGGGGCAATTTCGTATTGACTGGGGGCCACCTCATTATGTCGGGTTAAAACGGGTACGCCCAGTTTGAAGAGCTCGCGTTCTACTTCCATCATATAAGAGAGCACACGTTGGGGAATGACTCCAAAATACTGATCGCTAAATTCTTGCCCTTTAGCCGAACGAGCGCCAAAAAGGGTACGCCCTGCCAAGTGAATATCAGGGCGGGCAAAATTAAAATTGGCGTCAATGAGAAAATATTCTTGCTCAAGGCCAGCAAAGGGCACGATGGGCAATTCTGTCTCTACACCAAAAATGGCGAGAAGGCGCTTGGCTTGCTTATTTAAACTTTGATTAGAACGCAATAGCGGCGTTTTTTTATCTAAAGCAATGCCTGTCCACGACAAAAAGACCGTGGGAATGCACAAAAA
>CAYJHX010000437.1:0-1731 GCA_964369395.1 uncultured Desulfovibrionaceae bacterium | reverse complement strand
TTGATACTAGGTGTAATGGAAGGGAGAATTGAATGAGGTTTGAATGATGTATGCTATATATATGATTTTTTTGTACTAGGCTGGGCATATAAATGGCTAACTATCATCACTTTCTTCTTCGTTATCATGGTTCTTGTCATCGTCTTTATCTTCATCATCGTCATCGTCGGAAATGACATTCGCTACTCCTTCAGCGGCTTCTCCCACAATAACTATAGGTAGTGTGACAATGTCATAGGTTGCTTCTACTACAGAGCAACCGGAAAGCAGGCCGCTGAAAATGATGAATGTAACAAATTTATTTTTCAAAAAAAGCATTATATACTCCCGTTTAAAAGCAAAAAATCCTCAAGATGAGGCACCTTGAGGATTTTTCTGCAAGTTTTATAAACACAAACTTGTAAATAACGAGCTGTAGCAGTACTAGTAACTGTAGCCCTCTAAAAAAATGGCGTCCCCTAGGGGATTTGAACCCCTGTCGTCGCCGTGAAAGGGCGATGTCCTGGGCCAGCTAGACGAAGGGGACGCTTAGTCGGCAACCGTGTGTCGTGCCGTGAAAAGTGTTCTACGCAAAACTTGCCTTGTCGTCAACAAAAAAATGCATAAAATTGTAATTTAATGGTAAAAATGTGTTTTTATTTTTAATTACAATGCTTTGCGCTAGTGTGTTTTATGTCAGTATGTTTGCGGCGTATACTTTGCTGTTTTGAAGCATTGAGTGAGGAGAAAGCTTTGTAAGTCTGTTAAGATGTTTTTTGATTTCTTGCCAGACTTACAAAGCTTTTGCCTAAAATACAACAAACAGCGCTTACTGTTTTTGTAAAATATCTTCTAACGTTTCTAAGAAGGCGTCCAATTGTTTTTCTTCTACGGTTAAAGCCGGCAAAAGGCGTAGCACTGTATCTTGAGTAAGGTTACAAATAAAACCGCGCTCTACAAGAGCATCCCAAACGGCTTTACCGGGGTTGGCAAGGTCAATGCCAATCATGAGGCCAAGGCCACGCACTTCTTTAATGGTGCCGGGTAGGCGTTGTGACAGGGCGTGTACTTTTTGCTGAAAATCTGCACCTAATTTGGCGGCACGCTCTGCTAGATTGTCGCGCAGCATAATTTCTATGCAGGTATCGGCCACGGCAGAAGCCAACGCGCCGCCGCCAAAGGTGGTGGCATGGCTGCCTGCTTCGAAACCGGGGTTGACAGTATCGGTGGTGAGCATGGCGCCCATGGGCAAACCATTAGCCAGCGCTTTGGCCATGGTTAAGATATGGGGCTTTACATCAAAATTTTGGAAGGCCCAAAATTTTCCTGTGCGGCACAGGCCTGCTTGCACTTCATCCACCATGAATAAAATGTCTTTTTCATGGCAAAGATTTTCAATATCTTTAATGTATTCTGCTGTCATAGGGCGAATGCCGCCTTCGCCTTGCACTACCTCAAAGAAAACACCTGCTGTTTGTGGGCCAATGGCAGCGCGTAGGGCATCCATGTCGCCCCAAGGCACTTGCACAAAGCCTTCGGGGATAGGAGCAAAACCGTCTTGAAGGCTTTCCCGTCCTGTGGCAGCAATGGCCCCCAAGGTGCGGCCATGAAAGCACCCTGTGAGGGTGATAATTTCATAGGCATCACGTTTTTTCACTTTACGCATATAGCGGCGGGCCAGTTTAAAGGCCGCTTCATTGGCTTCTGCTCCGGAGTTACAAAAGAAAGCCTTATCCATATGACAGGTGGAAA
>CAYJHX010000436.1:0-1742 GCA_964369395.1 uncultured Desulfovibrionaceae bacterium | reverse complement strand
AAAAAAGCCATGCTCCCAAAATAGAAAAAGAGCGTAAGAAAAAAGTCATCAAGCCCTCTAAAAAGAACGAGAAAAAGTTTTGGGAAAAATAATATGCAACAAACAACATCTAGTGAAATAATTTTAGACGTTCAAGGTCTTTCTGTCCATTTTCATACAGAAAATGGCACCTATGCCGCCGTTTCAGATGTGAGCTTTACCATTGCTGCCGGAGAAATCTTTTGCCTTGTGGGAGAGTCTGGTTGCGGAAAAAGCCTCACAGCCAAGGCGCTTTTACGCCTTACGCCAGAAAATACCCATCTTACTGGTAAGGCCTTGTTGCATACTGTAAATATGTTTGCCCTTAACGAAAAAGAGATGCGTTCTTATCGAGGACAAAAAATCAGCATGATTTTTCAAGAACCCATGACAGCCTTAAATCCTGTATTTCGCGTGGGGCAACAATGCACAGAGCATGTACAATTACATCTAGGCCATTCTTTTGCTCAAGCCAAAAGCCATTGCCTTGATTTATTTCGCCAAGTGGGCATTCCTGCCCCTGAAAGTCGTTTTGATGATTATCCGCATCAACTCAGTGGCGGCATGCGTCAGCGCGTTATTATTGCCATGGCCCTTGCCTGCAATCCCACCCTCATTTTGGCTGACGAGCCCACCACCGCTCTTGATGTCACCATTCAATGGCAAATTTTACAACTTTTACAAAATCTTGCTCAAGAAACACAACGCGGCATTTTGCTTATTACTCACGATTTAGGCGTCGTGGCGCAAATGGCTCACAAGGTGGGCGTCATGTATTGCGGGCAAATGGTAGAATACGGCTCTGTACAAAATATTTTGCAAAATCCTTTGCACCCGTATACGCAAGGTTTACTGCACGCTTCGCCGAGTAAACACAGCATGGAACAGCATCGCCTACCTACCATTGAAGGAACAGTCCCCCCACCCTATAACCTGCCCACAGGATGCCGTTTTCACCCTCGCTGTCCCAAAGCTACAGCGCAATGTTCACAACAAGAACCACCCTTTTGGGGAGAAAGCCATAAAAGCCGTTGCTGGCTAATGCCTGCGTAATTAAAAATCATGGATGCTTTGCTGTCCATTTGCCTAATTGCTCATTCTTCGCAAATGCAAACGCCTTCGGCGCCCTTTGGGTGGCTACTTCGCTTCGCTCGCAATGACTTTCGTTGTAATACCAAGTCATTGCGAGAAGCGCAGCGACGAAGCAATCTATGATTTTTCAATTGCGCAGAAGTCTTTTATTACAAAAAAACGCCTTCGAAAGAGCGTTGCACGCCACGCAATCAATATCGTAAGGATTATGCATTGAATAAGATAAAATTATGAAGTTCATATCCTCCCATCCTTCCCTCTGATTCTTCTTGCTTTTTATGTATCTCTTGTGCTACAAAGGGACAGGATTACCATTGGTTATAGCATTCATAACAGCGCGCTTTTTACGTTTTATCGTCATACACATTGAGACTGTCGACAACGCTCTGTGAAATTTTGCATAATAGATTGTGCAAAGATTTCATATTTTAGGATAACCGCATGGATAAATATCGCATCCTTCTTCTTGATGCCCACAAATTACTTATGGAGGGCGTTCGCTCACTCCTCTCTCCTTTCCCAGATTTACATATCGTGGGCATGGCAACGTGCGTGCATTCCGGTCTTGAACTTGTCGCAAAACATAAGCCACATCTTGTTATTATGGACACGGTGTTGCATCACAAGCAACA
>CAYJHX010000435.1:0-1761 GCA_964369395.1 uncultured Desulfovibrionaceae bacterium | reverse complement strand
TACACTGTACCGAATGAGGATACTTACTTAAGTCGTATCGCGCCGAAAGCGACGAAGCCACCTCGCCACCCGTAAAATTTGTTATGGCTACTCGCATACATTTTTCCTTTGCTAAAATTTTAGGCGTGTTTTTTCTTTTGGAATGTTTTTCTTTTGAGGGAAGACCTTTAGGGGCAATGTTTTTTCTTTTGGGAGGAGGGTCTTTTTTTAGGAAAAAAAAGACCCTCCCCCCAAGCCCCCCTCCCCAAAAAAACCACATTACTTTGGAAGGCGCTACTTTGTTTCTATAATTATATAAGATTGTTAGAAAAGTTCTTTAAGTGTCGCATTATTTAGTGTGAATAAAATTCCTTTTATTGCGTAAGCCCTTTGCGTTTTTCAAAAGTCCGCAAACCCGCAAGCCCCAACATGCCCAGCACCAATTCAAAAAGACCCTCATCTACCGGAGGTAAACCAGCAAGCATAGGATAATATTCATATAAAAAAGGAAATACATACGGTTTAACAATATAGGTAAAAGCAAGCGCAAGGGCGCAACACCAACCTATAGCCGGACGCCAGCCACTGATAAAAATATGCGCGTGGCGAGCCTCATTGGCATTGACCGTAGCCTGTGCCACATTTTGCTCTTTAGCTGCCTTTAATTGCTCCAGCACCAACAAGGCCTGACGTTTTTCATCCCCAGCAAAAAGATCTAATCCCGTCTCTATCAGCCCCGTGACTCCATCCACCACCCCCACATCAATATTTAGTCCTGCCATGACGCTCCTTTCGTTAAGATAACGCTTGGTCGTGCGTCCTGCACGACACAAGCTCTCGCAAGTATCGTCTGCGCCGAAAGTAAATTTCGGCTTGCCTTTGACTTGCTCCCCTGCGGGGCACGCCCACTTCCTATGGGCTTAAGATAACGCTTGGTCGTGCGTCTTACATATTGCCCTTTTTCATGCCAGTCGGTTCAAAGTATGCACATCAAAAGAAGGACACGCCTTAGCCGCATAATCTCTATGACCGCTAATTTTTGTAATGCCATACTGTTGTTTCAAAGCCTTAAGCAAGGTAGCCAATGTGGCAAATTGCTGCACAGTAAAATTATTTTCGGGCACTCGTACATCATCTTCAGTAACGCCACCCACCAAACACACGCCAATGCTGTGCGCATTGTGTCCCGAAGTATGCGCCCCCTGTATAGCCACAGGACGCCCTTCTTCTAAGGCGCCATCACGTCGAATGACATAATGATAGCCAATGTCCGACCAATGATTACCCGCCACATGCCAATGACGAATTTCTGCCGCGCCAATATCTGCACTGGGGCGCGTAGCCGAGCAATGCACGATAATTTCATTGAGTTCTCGCATAATCCCCCCTAACTTTCTCGAACTTTCAAAGAACCTAACAACTTGCCAAGGGCATCCACTCGCCCTCCCAATTGCGCCACCGCCTTAACATTTTCTTGTATGTCGCAAACCATTTCACGCACATCGTCTTTGTGGGCAAACACAGACAAACACGCAAATTTCGTTTGAGCTAGTTCAGTAAGCACTTTATTTATATCCTTATGTTGCTCTGTATGGCCATGCCAAATGTAAGCAAGCAAAGCCACAATACTTGCCATAAGCCCAAGCACAATTTCCATAAAAAATTTTTCTGCCATATATGTTTCCTTTATGGGTTTGCCTCTAGTGCATTTTTTGCAGGGGGAAGAAGGGGAGCCTTTTGCTAGCGCCAAAAAGGTTCCCCTTCCTCCCCCTGTACCCCCTC
>CAYJHX010000434.1:0-1769 GCA_964369395.1 uncultured Desulfovibrionaceae bacterium | reverse complement strand
ACGATGAAAAGCATACACATAACCACCGCAGAAATGGCCATAAATTCGCCAAAGATGATCATGCGCTTGAATTTTTTGTAATGATGGAAGTAGGCAGGCAATACCAGCATAACAGCAGATGCAGCCACACCTACAAGATAGGTAAATTGCGAAATATACAATCCCCAAGATACGTCACGAGACAAGCCCGTTACGCTTAAACCCTCTTGAGACTGATGGATATATGCGCAAGCACCAGCGCCAATGACAGCCAGCAGACAAAGCAACCAGATGTAGTAGGCACGAGAGCCTTGTAAGATTTTTTCTACCATGGCTCGTCCTCCTTAAATAAGATAGTAGACACCGGGTTCTGTGCCATACGTTGGTTTGCGCCTAATGTGGAAGTTCTCGGCAAGAGCTTTGCGCACATCAGAGTTGGGGTCTTCTAAATCGCCAAAAAGCAGGGCGCCGTTGGAGGCTTCGACGCAAGCGGGCATTTTACCAATGGCAAGACGCTCGGTACAGAAGGTGCACTTTTCCACAACACCCAACATACGCGTGGGGTATTCTGGATTGGGCACAGGGTTAGCTGTATATTTGCGGGGATCCACAAAGTTAAAACTACGAGCGCCGTAAGGACAACCTGTCATGCAGAAACGACAGCCGATGCAGCGGTGATAGTCCATGGCCACGGTGCCGTCTTCCATTTTGAAGGTGGCGCCGGTGGGGCATACACGCACGCAAGGGGGATTGCTGCAATGGTTACAAAGCAACAAGAATTTTTGCTTCTTTACGCGATCGGGCAACATGGCGTTGGCATCATCGGGGAAAGTGGCTTTGTAAGAATCGTTCCAAAGCCATTTGATTTCCCGAGTACCTTCAATCTTAGGTACATTATGCACGTCATGACAAGCTTTAGCTAAAGCTTCCATTTGAGCCACGTCGGTAAGTTTGCGCGTATCAATAACCATGGCCCAGCGCTTGGCTTTAAGGGTCTTGGCATTGGGTTCATAGGTGCCTATTTGTTTTGCCAGTGCATCCGTGGCGCTTGCGGCGGCGGAAAGCCCCGTGCCCAAAGCAAAGGAGGAAAGTCCGGCAATTTTCAGGAATTTTCTTCTGCTGTTATTCATTACTTCTTCCCCTCCGGACGAATGTGACACGTCCAGCAGTATGGGTCTACACTGTTGGAGGTGTGGCATTTCAGGCAGAAATCCTCATAGTCCGTGTGACACTGCAGGCAGGTATTTTGTAGGCTAATTTCCCACTTTTTGCCTGTAGAAGACACATAGGTGCGGTTGTCATAGCGTAAGGCTTGGTCGCGCCAATCATTAAGTAATTGCATATGTTCTGCACGCATGTATTCTACGGGCTCGATGCAATTTTTTTCATCCTTGGGCAACGTCACGGCAGGACGCTTGTAGTCGCCTGTTTCGCCGTCAATGCCTGCGGCCCAGAAAGGGGCTGTGGCAAAGACTGCAAAGACGATGATGCCTAAGATAACATATTTTGCGTTATACATTATTCGTCCTCCTCACCTTCGCCAACACCGGGCAGGTCTTCTTGGCGCAAGTCCATGGTGCGTGGGCTTTCACCCTTCATGACCAAGGCATTGGCTACCAGCTCATGCAGACCACTTACAGAAACACCCGGTGCCCAATAGTTGGCAAGGGGGCTTAAGGTGGCACGGTCGATGGCGCAGACGCAAGCCATATGGTTAACGCCGTGCTTTTCTTGTACATAGCGCAAGGCATTACCGCGAGGCATACCGGCGCGCATGCGCAATTCCATAA
>CAYJHX010000433.1:0-1787 GCA_964369395.1 uncultured Desulfovibrionaceae bacterium | reverse complement strand
AAATTCGCTCCGGAGCAGATTTTGTGGTGACTCAAGTGTTTTTTGATGTGCGCGAATATTTTGATTTTGTAGATGCTTTACGTCAAAAAAATGTGAATGTTCCTGTTATTCCGGGTATTTTACCCGTGCAAAGTCTGGGTTCTTTACGCACCATTCTCTCCATGTGTGGAGCCAATATTCCTGCAAAATTCTATATGGCCTTGGAAGAAGCGCAAAAAGAAGGCGGCGAAGAAGCCGTGCGTCAACTTGGCCTTGCTTATGCCGTAGAACAAATTCATAAACTTATTGAAGGCGGCGCCCCCGGTATACATTTGTATACGCTCAATAAAGCCGATTTATGCTTACGCCTTGTGGATGCCATAAAAGGAGATTTGGGAAGATAGGAGTTCTTTTTTTGCGGGGGAGGGAACTTTTACATGAATTTTCCTTACGGAAAATTCTTCTATGTATTACGCTCTCTGCACATTGGAAGTGTTTTATCTCTAATCTTTTGCAAACATACCAAAGTTATGCCTGAACATCTTTTTTCTCAACTCCAAGGGTATCTTCGTGAACTTGCAGCCGAAAAGCCTTTAGCTCTGGCCTATTCTGGTGGTTTGGATAGTCGTTTTTTGGCGCATGCGGCGCAACAAGCACGTTGTGATATGGTTCTATATCATGCCACCGGCCCCCATGTCCCCCAAGAAGAAAGCGACTTTGCTTTGTCTTGGGCCAAGCAGCATGGCATGGCAGTACATGTTTTTGCGCTGGATGTCTGCCAGCTGGAACTGGTGCGCAATAACAATAAAAAGCGTTGTTATTACTGTAAAAAACATTTACTCACTTTGTTTACGAAAAAAGCAGTAAGCCAAGGGCGCCGTGTGTGCGATGGCACCAATGCCGATGATATGCAGGCCTATCGCCCGGGCTTGCAAGCTTTGCAAGAAGAGAGCATTCTTTCGCCTTTAGCTACATGTGGTCTACATAAAAAAGACATCCGCGCCTTAGCCAAAAGCACAGGACTGTCTTGGCCAGAACAAAAAGCACGCCCGTGTTTGTTGACGCGTTTTGCTTACAATATGCCCATAAACGCTACCATGTTGACCCGCGTTGCCAAGGCTGAACACGCCCTTGCTTGTGCGGGACTTGAAGACTTTCGCCTGCGCCTTACCCCCACCCCTGTCTTGCAAACCATTGCACATACAGTAGACGAGGCTGTTTTGCATGCGCTTTTAGCCAAACACGGTTTTACTTCTGCGCAGATACGCGTAGAAGCGAGCATTAGTGGCTTTTTTGATAAGACCTAATCTGAAACTCTGCACAATGCATTGTGTGAGATTTCATAGCGCGTTGATGATAGTCTCGATCTGATGGAACGTTGACATGAGTGCAATGCACGAGCATCAGCAAACGACGTATCCATGTGAAAGTTTTTGAAGGAGAGGGGGGTTGGGGGAGAGGAGACCTTTTTTCAAAAAGGTCCCTTTCCCCCAAAAAATATGAAACTTTTTCAACAATCTGTTAGGGCATGAGGTGCTGCGTGCGCAGTATATGCTCCACAGCTTTGGCGCATTCTTCGGGGTTGTATTCATTGACATCTAAAATACAGTGCGCATATTTTTTGTAGAGGGCGCTACGTTCTGTAAAAAGATCTTCTATGGTTTGCCCCGGCGCAATGGCTATGCCGCGTTGTGGGTTGCGGGCAATGCGTTCTAAAATAAGGTCTAAGGGAGCGCGCAAATAGATAATGGGTCCTAAAGAGCGCAAGTGTTGCATGGCGCTTTCTCTATACACCACAGAGCCGCCCG
>CAYJHX010000432.1:0-1804 GCA_964369395.1 uncultured Desulfovibrionaceae bacterium | reverse complement strand
CTGATCATCAAAATATTGATATTTTCATCTTGCAAAGCTTTAAAAGCCGAAGCAGCCACACCAGAGTGATTGCGCATGCCCACACCAATGGCCGAAACTTTAGCAACTTGTGTATCGTGTAACACACCTTGAGCGCCGATTTTAGCTTTAATTTCTTCACACAAAGTAAGGGTTTTGGCTAAATCCTTACGAGAAATAGTGAAGGTCATATCGGTAATGCCATCAAGGCTGGTATTTTGAATAATCATATCCACCAAGACGCCGCCTTCAGAAAGGGGGCCAAAGATGGAGGCTGCAATGCCAGGTTGATCGGGCACGCCGTGTAGGGTCACACGGGCTTGGTCTTTGTCATAGGCAATGCCGGAAACGAGCACGGCTTCCATCGTAGAATCCTCCTGAGTTACCAAGGTACCGGGATTGTCCGTAAAAGTAGAACGCACACGGACAGGAACTTTATATTTTTTTGCAAATTCCACAGAGCGAATGTGCAGAACCTTGGCACCCATAGAGGCCATTTCAAGCATTTCGTCGTAGGAAACTTTATCCATTTTACGGGCGGTGGAACAAATATTGGGGTCTGTGGTGTACACCCCTTCCACATCGGTATAAATTTCGCACTCAGCGGAGCCAAGAGCCGCCGCCACAGCTACAGCAGAGGTATCAGAGCCGCCGCGCCCAAGAGTGGTTATGCGTTTTTCTGCGGTGCACCCTTGGAAGCCAGCCACCACCAACACATCATGCTCTTCTAAGTAACCATACAGAGCTTTGCTGTCGATGGAAAGAATACGCGCATTGCCATATCTATCATCAGTAGTGATGGGAATTTGAAAACCAAGCAAGGAGCGGGCTTTAATGCCTGCGTCCTTAAGCAACATGGTGAAAAGGGAGATGGAGACCTGTTCGCCTGTGGATACGAGTTGATCGCACTCGGCGGCGTCGGGGCTTTGGGACCATTGATCTGCCAAGGCAAGTAGTGCGTTGGTATCCCCTGCACGCGCAGAAAGCACCACCACCATTTTATACCCACGGGCAAGTCCAGCCATGACCTTTTCTTGCACTTGCTTCATACATTCTACATTGGCCACCGAAGTGCCGCCAAATTTTTGTACAAGAATTTTCATAGTTTTGCCTAATAGTGTGAAAAGCTAAATAAAAAGACACGCCATTGCCGATAGTCTTGAAAGTTTTCCTCTTCTCATCCCAAGCCCGCATATGGGCTGTATTTTAACCAGCATCATCCAAAAAACGTTTCCACTGTTCCAGAAGAGTATTTGCCTGTTGACCATGAGAAGCAACTTCCAAGAGCCTGCCCTCTTCGCATATTTTTATGGAAAAGTCCAGATAATCCTTGGGCAAAGCATCAGCAGGAAGATATTCTGCCCATTCAATAAGCGTCAAGATTTGTACATCATCAAGGGCATCCCACACATCTTCGGGCAAGGCGTAGGCACAGCGGTACAAGTCGCAATGTACCACTTTAGGCACAGAATCGTAGGTATTGCAAAGGGTAAAGGAAGGGCTAGACACTTCGGCCTTTTGTCCTTCGGGTAAAGCCTGCACCAAACAGCGTGTGAAGGTTGTTTTACCGGCACCTAAATCCCCTCTAAAAAAAATGGCCGGCAAAGGCAACCCTGCGGGCAAAGCCAGATAAGCCGCGGCAAGAGCCTTGGCGCTTTTTTCTGTAGCAACAAGGTCTGAAAGAAAAAATGTATAAGCCATGAAGAAAGTCTTCCTTTTTTTATCACAAAATAAGACTCCTGCACAATTAAAAAATCATGGATGCTTTGCTGTCCATTTGCGTAAT
>CAYJHX010000431.1:0-1809 GCA_964369395.1 uncultured Desulfovibrionaceae bacterium | reverse complement strand
TTTGTTGTGCGCTCTTATGTAAAAAGAGGAAATCTTTATGGCTCAAATTACCCTTGTTAAACCTTTGGCTGGTATGACACAAAGTGTGACCCCACAGGCCGACGACAATCTTATTTTAGACTTTAATGCTGCTGAAGCTACACTGATTCGCGAAGGCGATAATTTGGTGTGGAGTTTCGAAGACGGAGCTCAAGTAACTTTAGTAGATTTTTATGCCGCGTATAGTCTAGATGACATGCCTACTTTTATGGTAGAAGGCGTAGAAATTTCTGGTAAAGACTTCTTTTCTGCTCTTGGTGAAGAGCTTATGCCTGCTGCTGGTGTGGATTCAGCGCAATTATTGCAGGGCGGTAATGCTGTAGATACCATTGATGTATCTTTGCAGGGCGGTCTTGATAGTCTGGGGCGCCTTGACCAAGCGAATACTGCCAGTATTTCAGAATTGAGCGAAGCGCAGAATGTCATTACTACCAATGCGACCACGGCAGCAAGAAATACTGGTGTAGATCAGCAAGATAATACTACCGAAGAAAATACCACCGACAATGATCATGCCATGGAAGTGGTGCCGCCTAAAATTACTATCACCGTTAAAGATAATGATGATGGCGTGGTTTCTAAAAATGACCTTGGGGGCCCTAATGGTAATCAAGTGCAGGTAGAAGTTACTTTGCAAGAGGGCGTAGAAGAAGGCGATGACATAGTCATAGAGCAAAATGGTGAAATAGTTTTTGAAGGCTCTGTTACCGAAGATATGCTCGAAAACGGTTTAGACGTGTGGGTGGACCCATCGGAAGGTGACTTAAATCTTGAAGCTACGGTAACCACACCAGAAGGCCTTACAGGTACAGATACGACCACAACCTATGTAGATATTACCCCTCCAGATGCTTCCATTGAGCTTGATTCTCTCACTCCGGATAATATCATCAATATTGCAGAATCCAAGGGTACTGTAGATGTGACCGGTAGTGTGGGCGGTGATGTAAAGCCCGGTGATACGGTAACGCTTACTATTGATGGGCAAAAATTTTCTGGTAAAGTAGATGACAATGGTGGTTTTTCCATTGATGTTCCCGGTAGTGTGTTAGCCCAAAATTCTAGCATTTCTGCCTCTGTTACCACATCTGATGAAGCTGGAAATACCACAACAGCCACGACGGGTATGGGCTATGGGGTAGATACAGAAATTTCCGCCACCATCACCATGGATAGCATCACCGATGATGATGTCATCAATTTAAAAGAATCAGAAGGCGATGTTACTATCACCGGTACCGTGGGCGGCGATGTGAAGCCCGGCGATACAGTCACCATTACCGTGGGGGATGAAAAATATACCGGTACTGTGCAAGAAGATAATACATACTCTATTGACGTTCCCGGTAGTGAATTAGCTCAAAATTCTAACGTTTCTGCTTCTGTTACGGCGTCTGATGAAGCCGGAAACTCCACCACAGCTGGTGCTTCTGTAGAGTATAAAGTGGATACAGAAATTTCTGCCACCATCACTTTAGACAAGGTTACCGAAGATAGCATTCTGAATCTTGAAGAATCAGAAGGAGATGTTGCTATTACCGGTAGCGTGGGCGGCGATGTGAAGCCCGGTGATACGGTCACGTTAACTGTCAATGGACAAGAGTATTCTGGTAAAGTGGATAATAATGGCGAATTTTCCATTGATGTTCCTGGTAGTGAATTGGCGCAAGATTCCAATGTTTCTGCCTCTGTCACCACATCTGACGAAGCTGGAAATACCACAACAGCCACGACGGGTATGGGCTATGGCGTAGATACAGAAATTTCCGC
>CAYJHX010000430.1:0-1818 GCA_964369395.1 uncultured Desulfovibrionaceae bacterium | reverse complement strand
GCAGCCTTACCTTTGAGTTCGCGCAAGTAGTACAAGCGACTACGACGCACGCGACCAAGGGTCACCACTTCTACGCGCTCAATGAAGGGCGAATGCATAGGGAAGATACGTTCTACGCCCACACCGTCGGACACTTTACGTACGGTAAAGGTAGCACCGGTAGTGCCGCGTTGAATGCGAATCACATTACCTTGGAACATCTGAATGCGTTCTTTTTCGCCTTCCACAATACGCATATGCACTTTCACCGTATCGCCGGAACGAAAGGCGGGAATATCCATGCGCATATTTTCTTGTTCAATTTTCTTCATTATATCCATTATGAAGCTCCTTTTGGTCACCGACTTGCCCACAAAAATACAAGCGGACGCGGTGTTAATATCGTAACCTTGCTCAAAGAGCAACAGAAAACTTTACAAGAAGGCTAATACGTGTCTTGTAAAATTCTGTCTACCAAGATGGCGGCAGCAGCCCTTACAGATAGATGATTGTAATCACTTAAAAATCGTAAGGGGCGCAAAAATCCATCACAGTTGTGCAAAACTTCTGGCGCCAGTCCATGTCCTGTGCCCAAAAGAAGTAAGGCCGGAGCAGATGCTAACTCTTGCCTTGCAACGTCAAAGGGTAAAATTTCTGGCGTAGGGGGAGCTTTTTTTTCTCCCCATTGCGCAGAACTGCCCCAAAGTTTGGGCCATGCACCGGTTTGGGCATGTATATGGGCTTGTGCCTCTGCAATGCTTGCCGTTAGTTGCACCAGCTTTAAGGCTTCGGCTCTGTCCGCATGGCTTTTGCCTGCGGGGCCGTGCAACCAATGGCGTAAAATTCCTTGCAATACTTCTTGTTGATCCTTAAGGGGCTGTACAATGTAGTATCCACCAAGACCGTAAGTTCGACAAAGACGTGCTATATCGTGAATATCTAAATTTGTCAAAGAAGAAGTTCCAGAATTTTTCCCTTCAATGATGACCGGATGGTGTACAAGAGCCACATAAAGGTTTTTTCCCGGCCGTGTATGGGCAAGTGCGGCGAGAAATTGGGCGTCTTCTCGATGCAAAGGGGCGTCGTGCAATAAATCTGGTCTTTGGCGCAATGTGCGCTCTAGTGCCGCTTCTTTGCGCCAAATGGCAATGCGCCCGTGGTCGCCACTGCGTAGCACTTCGGGTACTGCATGCCCCTCGAAGACTTCCGGCCTCGTATAATGCGGATATTCCAACAGACCACCAGAAAAACTTTCTTCACTGCCCGAGGCTTCCTTACCCATAAAGCCGGGAATGAGACGAGAAACAGCCTCAATAATGGCAAGGGCAGGTACTTCGCCTCCGTTGAGCACTGCATCACCCATGCTGATGTATTCTATGGGGAAAATATCTTCTAGGCGAGCATCAAAGCCTTCGTAGCGTCCGCATACCAAGGTTATTTCTGTTTCTTGCGCCAGTTCTTTGGCTAGGGCTTGGGTAAAGGGCTTTCCAGCGGGGGACATAACCAAAATACGCCCTGTACGATGAGGGGGCTTGGCTTGCCCTGCTTGCCCCGCTTGTCCCATTTGTGCGGTTTGTGCTGTGGAATTTTGAATTTGACGCAAGGTTTTTACCAGCGGATCTAGCATAAACACCATGCCAGGGCCGCCGCCATAGGGTCTGTCATCTACCGCTTTATGTACGCCGTGTCCGTAATCTCGAGGATTATGCAGACTACAGTGCACAAGGCCGGCTTCTTGGGCTTTACCCATGAGCGCGGTTTGTAAGGGGGAAGAAAAAAATTCCGGAAAAAGGCTAACTATATGAAAATGCATGGGGCAAGCTAGCAAAAAAAAAAAAA
>CAYJHX010000429.1:0-1837 GCA_964369395.1 uncultured Desulfovibrionaceae bacterium | reverse complement strand
TCCATGATTTTTTAATTGTGCAGGAGTCTTAATTCATTGTATAAGGTCTCATTTTGGCCTATCCAGTAGCGGCCTAAGCCTATCATTGTATGAGGTCTCATTGTAGACATGCACAAAGTGTTTTATATGGCGTCTTTTGAAGGGGAAAAAGGGGGGGGTGGGAGAAAAGGGGAAACTTTTGGGCGCTAGCAAAAGTTTCCCCTTTTCCCCCGCAAAAAAACACATCAATCTTATTTAAAAAAATCGCCCTGAGCAGTAATACGGTGCAACAGCTCTCCCAAAACGCCTGCTACATCAAGGTTTGAAGTATCTATGACAGTAGCATCGGGGGCGGGGCGCAACGGGGCTATTTCACGATTGCGGTCGCGGCTATCGCGCTGGCGAATTTGTTCCGTTAAAAGGGGCAAATCTACTGTCTCGCCCCGTTCTTCCAATTGACGCATACGGCGCACGGCTCGAATCTCTGCACTGGCATCTAAGAAAAATTTAAAGCGTGCTGTGGGAAAAACTACTGTGCCCATGTCGCGCCCTTCTGCCACTAAGGGAGTATTTTGCCCTAATTGACGCTGTGCCTCTTTCAAAATGTCTCGCACCACGGGCACCGTGGCCAAACGCGAAGCAAGGTTACCCACTTCTTCGGTTCGAATTTCATTACGAATGGGGTCACCATTACAAAAGAGCATAGAAGAAATTCCACTACCGCTTAAACTAAATGTCCACGCGGCGCAGCGCTCTTGCAATACTTCAGGCGCAAGCATCTCTGCCCCCGGCCCAAGCTTAAGCGCAAGGCAGCGAAACATGGCGCCAGTATCCAAATAGGCAATGCGCAAATGTGTGGCCACCCCTTGAGCCAAGGTAGATTTTCCCACACCAGCAGGGCCGTCGAGGGTCACAATGGGTAAAGAGGATGTTGCAGAAACAACACTCATGCCAAAACCTGCGTAAAGGCTTGTAGAAACCCCTTATTTTCTTGCTCTGTTCCCACAGAAATACGGAAAAGATGCGGCAAATCATAGCTTTTCAAGGCGCGAATAATAAATCCCTTACGCAATAGAGCTTCAAAGAGCGTAGATACATCCTTACCGGCAGGCGGCGCAAACATGATGAAATTGGCATGACTTGGCCATACCGTACATCCCAAAGCAACTAAACCTTGATGTAATTGCTGACGCCCTGCCTTTACCACAGCAATACTTTTTTCATAAAAAACAGTATCTTCCAAAGCGGCGAGGCCGGCTTCTTCTGCGAGAATATTCACAGAAAAAGGCATACGCGCCCGCCATAAATATTCTGCCAAATTTTGGGGTAAAATACCGTAGCCCAAACGAATACCGGCAAGGCCATAGCTTTTAGAAAAAGTTCGTAAAAAAGCTATATTATCGCGCTGTATTTTCCGTGCCAGCAAAGAGTATGTTTGCTCGTCGGTAAAATCCATATAAGCTTCATCCACCACCAAAAGACATTCTGGGGGTAATTGTTCAGCCAAGGCAAGCACGCTTTGAGCATCGGGGCAATATCCGGAAGGATTATCCGGCGTTGTGATAAAAACAAGGCGCGTTTGTGTATCCACAAGGGCTAGAAGCTCTTCAAAAGGCAAAGAAAAGTCTTCATTAAGCGGTGCTTGACGCAACTCTACACCACAAATATGTGCTTGCACACTGTACATACCAAAACAGGGTTTAAAGCAAACAATATTATGCTGTCCCGGTACACAACGCACTCGCATGAGCAAATCAATAATTTCGTCGGAACCATTACCCATGACAATACGCTGAGCAGCAACGCCATGCTTTTGCGCCAGCGCTTGCACAAGGCGAGGATTACCCCCTTGAGGATA
>CAYJHX010000428.1:0-1865 GCA_964369395.1 uncultured Desulfovibrionaceae bacterium | reverse complement strand
ACCGTATCATCGGGATAGAGTAAAAGCGGGCCTACAATACCTAGTTTTGTATTTTCATGAAGGGTGCTTAGGAGTGGTGGAAGGCAATGAGGAGTAAAAAGCGTATCGTTGTTTAAAAAAAAGAGCAGTTCTGCTTTGGCTGCTTTTGCCCCTTTATTACAGGCCTTGGCAAAACCGTAGTTTTCTGGAAGGGTAACGGCCTGAGCGTTGCTCCCAAAGAGTCGTTGTAATGTGGGGGCAAGGGCAGTTGTGGTAGCGTCGGTAGAACCATTGTCTACTACAATAACTTCCAGCTGTTCTTCAAAGTCTTGAGTATGCTTGGCAATGCTTTCAAGACAATTTTGTGTCATGTCCCAAAGATTCCATACCGGAATAATGATAGAAAGTTGTGGCATGAAATCTCCTTATGCGCTTAGGCAAAATAGGTTGGGGGAAACCTGCGGTCTTAACAATAGCTCTTGCGCTTTACGGCAATGTATGGAAAATTAAGCACGTTTAGGGCATTTGTGTAACGTATTCTTCCCCATACAATACTTTTTTGTCAAGGCAAAAGCGAAAAGGCATGGAGGGAAATTTACAGGTTTGTAGCGGTAATGCCCCTAGGAGATATGCTGTATGAAAGAAGATAAGCTTAAGATTTTATTTGTAAACTATGGCCCGTACTCGGGATGTAGTGGCGTACACATACATTTTTTAGCCAATACCCTTGTGGATCTGGGGCACGAATGTCATGTTTTTCTGCCAAAAACTGATGGCGCTCAAACATATTTTGGTGAGGCAAAGTACCCTATCTATGCGTTTAGAGAAATTTTTAACGTTCCCATTGAAGTTTTTCAAAATGCCTTGATACATATGTGGACCACTCGTGAAGCGGCGCGCATTCCAATACTTATGATACGTGAACGATGCAAAATTCCTTATTTTGTACATTTAGAAGACAATGAAATAGTTATTATTGAAAAGGAAATAGGTGTTCCCACTTTAGAAAAGCAAAAAGAATTTGCTAAAAAGCACCCAGAAAAGTTTGGAAAACCCTATTGGGTGACGCATCCATTGCACTTTGAGTCCCTTATGCGAGCTTCTTCTGGGGTAACCTGTATTATGGAATCTTTAGAAGATTTTGTGCCCCAAGGTGTGTCCCGTATGACTTTTTGGCCAGCATGTGAAGAAGGTTTTTTCAATATTCCCTTGGGGCGTAATCTTGCAGTTCGAGAGGCTTGTGGTATAAAAGCAGACACCTTTATCCTTGTGTACCCAGGCGCATTACACGATTTTAATGGAGGATATTTTGTAGAGTTGCTACGTGCAGTAGAGCAAGTAAACGAGGAGGGGTTTTCTGTGAAAATTTTGCGTACTGGCATTGAAAACTATCTGTTCGATGCTGCCAGTACAAAGCTGTATAATACCTATGTGATACCCATGGGTGACTTAGAAGCGCATCAATTACCTTCTTTGATAAGCCTTGCAGATATTTTAGTGCAACCGGGGGCGCCGCGTTCTTTTGATGACTACCGTTTTCCTTCTAAAGCGCCTTTTTTTCTTGCCAGCGGGCGTCCTGTTATTTTACCGGACACCAATGTGGCAGAAAAACTACATCACGGGCGTGATTGTTTTTTGATGAAGACAGGAAACGCCGAAGAGATAGCCAAGTATCTAAAAATGCTGATGCTCCATCCAGAATTGGCGCAAAGTATGGGAATGCAAGGGCGAGCCACGGCAAAGGCCTTGTTTAGCTGGACAAAGGCTGCGCAATCACTTGTTCCCTTTTACAAAAGAGCCTTAGCACAAAGACGGTAGCCACATAACTATCTTTGATGGAGCAAAAGCCGCCTGTGACAAAAAAGTTTCAAAAAAGTGAAATTTCT
>CAYJHX010000427.1:0-1872 GCA_964369395.1 uncultured Desulfovibrionaceae bacterium | reverse complement strand
TGCGATCGCTGCTAACTGTTGTCATTTTGCCTACTCCATTTTGGAAATTCCTGCCATAAGCCCAAACTAAACTTAAAAGGGGGCAGGTTCCTTCACATATCACTAAAAGCTTATGCTTTTAGTTGTAAGACTTACAAAACGTCTTACCTCACCTTTTGGCATATAGGGTGTGGTTTACTTAATGGAGTAATTCGAGAGGAAAGAAGAACGAGCGTGAGCGCACGCAACATATCCTAACGATATTACCCATTGCGTTCGCCATGCCCTGCTGTGAAATATCACAGAAGAGGTGGAACCGCAGAGGTCACCAAATGAGGAAATAATCCTCCACCTTACAGCCCAGGATTCACCTGACTACTGCTACACGTATTGATGCAATCAATATATGGTCAAAGCAGTAACGATGAGGGTCCGCTTTTGGGCTGGAACGGCTCGACAATCATCGGCATTTGGTAACGCCTACAGATGTCAATTTCGACGATGGCCTTGCATTCAGGCTAAAGCACCTTGTAGCGCTTTAGCTATGGCTAGCGGCATATCATTTTCATACACCACCAACTTCTGGCCCCGTCAAACGCAGCAGAATGGGCTCAACCCATCCTTCCCTGCCGTCCAGGGATATTCCCTTACAAGAAGGGCGAAGGAGAACATACGCAGAGAAGACCTAAAGGTCAACACCTTTTTTCCTTTTTTCAAAAAAAATATTTTTTTGCCCCTCCCCCTTGCCAAAAAGCAAAGGAGTACTACCTTATATATAAGGTTGGCTATGGTGACGGACTCTCAAAATGCAGAATGTTTGAAACAAGCACAACTCTCCTTCGAACCGCTTCTGCGGTGCCGTGTAGAAGATAACAATTCTGCACTCAGTCGCTAGGCAAGGGGCTAGTTCGCTAAAGAGTTTATTTTTTATCTTCTCAAAAAAATAACCTTTTTACACCATGCTTAGCATGGGACCTTCCTAACTGTAATTTTGAGACATCCTCCAAATCTTGTTTTCTGGTTTCATTCCCTCCAACAACTGTAACCCAACGTCTCTGGCTAGTGCATCTAGAACCTTTAACAGCTATCGTAATCAAATAACTACCGTAATAGAATTATGTAAGACGTTGGTTGGCGAAGGCGCAAAACCTTCAAATGGTTATACTCCTTAAAACCATTACTGAGGCGTGTTGATTTTGGTCACCTTTAACCATATGGATAGGTACGTTAATGAACGACAGTATCCCCAACGCTTAGCCCCTCATTTTATAATGAGGGGCTAACACGTCTTGAAAAAGAATAATCCTTAAAGAATACCCCTCTTCAGCAAAGTACAAACCATATCTTCGCAGACACTTATGACATCACATACGCACTTTTCCCCCTTGCTTTCTTCCCATGCATCCCTAACACTTGGGCAAGCTTTACCTTTGCTCTGTGCTTTTCTTCAAGAACACGGCAGCGACGCCCCTTCTATAGCCGCACGCCTTCTTTGCATGCACGTACTTGGCTTGACAAAAGTACAACTTATTACAGAAAATCTGCTCTTACTCACCGCACAGCAAAAAGAACAGCTTTCACATGTTTCCATGCGCCATGCCAAAGGCGAACCACTAGCCTATATTGTGGGGCACAAAGAATTTTATGGTAGAACATTTTGCGTTAGCCCTGATACCCTTATCCCAAGGCCAGAAAGTGAAGATGTCCTAGACGCTGTTTTTCACTTTTTACATGAAAAACAAAACAGCCTACCCGACACAAAGCTATTCACCTTTGCCGACGTGGGAACGGGCTCTGGCTGCTTAGCCTGCACTTTCGCTGCTGAAGTTCCACACGCACAAGGTATCATGCTAGACATCAGCCCCAAAGCTTTGCAAGTTGCCCTGTCTAATG
>CAYJHX010000426.1:0-1878 GCA_964369395.1 uncultured Desulfovibrionaceae bacterium | reverse complement strand
ACCTTCCTTCCTTTTGCTTAAAGCCTCCTCTTAAGCATTGCGGCTCACATTGTGTGGGCCGCAAATTTTTTGTGTAGCCTACACTGTTAAGACTATTATCCATAATATCTTTTTCGATACTTGACAGTCATGTATATGTTTGTACACTACCATCTATGAAAATGGTATATGGTGTTGCATCACAAGTCTTGAACACATCAAGACATTTTTTGCGTACAAATTGGGGAAGCCTCCTTTTGCTTTGTGCGCTGTTGTTTTGGGCTTGTGGCTTAGATGATGGACTATACCATTGGCAATGGCGCAGAGCTTTTCGGTATATACTGCGCTATAGTCAAGGAGAGTGGATTCTAGGCCCCTTGATACAAGGTTTGTGGCTTACGCTACAAATTGTGGGAGTAAGTGTCATTCTTGCCACACTTTTGGGGCTTGGTGCGGCTATTTTGCGACAAGTTCCTTCGCATATGGGACGCGCTTTAGCTGCCGGCTACGTGGGCCTAGTGCGTAACACCCCGCTTCTTATTCAGCTTTTTATCATGTATTTTGTCTTAGCACCTCTTTTTAACCTCAGCCCTTTCAGCGCCGCCGTATGGACTTTGGCTTTCTTTGAAGGGGCCTATATGGCAGAAATTTTTCGCGCAGGTATTAACTCTATTGCACAAGGTCAATGGGATGCGGCCTATTCTGCAGGCTTTTCTACACCGCAAACGCTACGCTATGTCATTTTACCTCAAGCTTTACGGCGCATATTGCCACCGCTTACGGGGCAAACAGTATCTTTAGTCAAAGACTCTGCCCTTGTTAGTGCCATTGCTTTGCCAGACCTTACCATGCAAGCCCAGCTCATTATAGCAGAAACCTTCCTTTCTTTAGAATTATGGGTTTTTGTAGCCATATTGTATCTGCTTTTAAGTCTTATTATTACTATTCCGGCAAAAATGCTGGAACGATATTATGCATGGCGTTGGTTGTAATATTTTACTATTTTTAAGATAAAATCTTGATTTTTCTAGGTAAAACTTTTTTTCAAAAAAAATATCCCTTCTCTAAAGAATTTAAGCATCTTGACGATGATACTGATTGAGGGAATAGCAATGATGGCACATCAAAACTTGCAAACACGACTAATGTTGCAACACTACGAGTTGCAACTCATGACCGCGAGACGACTTGCACGTCATCGCCGTACGCGTTTGCTAGAAGCTGAAGCTGAAGATGAAGCCTTGCAAATTCCCACCGCACAAGAACATCGCAAAAAAGTTGTGCGCCAAGTAGCACGAGAACTCTACGAGTCTATGCTATCCACAGGATCCGATAACCCCATGGTTGAAGATATTGTACAGCAGCTTGGCAGAGCTTTAGGTACGCAAATTTTATTGCAATATCCTACCCCCGGCCCTTTGTCCGAGGAACATTTGCGCCTTTTGCATATTCCTGCGGAAGGTAAGGGCAAGCCTGTGCCCTTTGGGGATAAGGAAAATAAAGACGCTTTGTACAAACTTTGGGAAATTGTTTTAAAAACGGTGGAAAAAAGTACTGTGTAATGGCATAAAAATTGCAAAATTTTCGTGACACACGCGTCAATGACACAGCATAACCGTTTTGTTGGGCGAAATTTTGCCAAAGGCAAAGCCGCCGCATTCTGCATAATGCAGAATTAAATAATAGATAAAAAATTTTATTAAAAATATTTGGAGTGTTTATGAACGTTTCATCGCAAACAAACCCCATGTATATATATCAGCATCAAACCGATACTACTGCACAAAGTATTCAAAGCCCGCAGGAAAAAGGCGACCAAGTAGATAGGTCAACTTTGCCGCCCTCTAAGGGAGACAGCGTGAGCTTTTCTAGTGATGCAAAGTTGATGGCCGAAGCTAA
>CAYJHX010000425.1:0-1882 GCA_964369395.1 uncultured Desulfovibrionaceae bacterium | reverse complement strand
CTTCCCCCCACACCCCCCATCCTCCCCAAAACGCGCCACATACAAAATCACGCATAGTATCTTTCCCGCCTTGGTGTGGTGTTATGCCAGCTTGCAGGAATACAAAATCACGCATAGCATCTTTCCCTCCCCGCAAAAAATCTCCTATTTCTTCAAAGCTTTTCTTTTCTCAACATATTTACATTTTGTTTCTTTGTATTTATATTACGGGAAAACCGTAAAGGAGCCGTATGACCGCTACAGCATCAAAGACCCCTTGGTGGCGCCATTTTGAAGATTTACATGAGCCACAAATTCTTTTTGAAAATGTACATTGTCTTACCTATTTAGACAGGGCTACAGAGCAATTTCCGCAGCGTAAAGCCATTGTTTTTCAAAATTACTCCTTAACGTATGCTGCGTTGCAAAAACAAGCCGAGCATTTTGCGGCAGCTTTACGTTTGCGCGGCGTAGAAAAAGGGGATCGGGTAGCCATTATGCTGCCTAACATTCCACAAACGGTCATTGCCGTGTGGGGGGTGCTTAAAGCCGGAGCTGTAGCTGTCATGACAAATCCATTGTACATGGAAAAAGAGCTCACGCACCATTTTCACGATTCACAAGCGCAAATTCTCATCACTATGGATTTATTGTGGCCTAAAATCGAAGCCCTTTACGATAAATTACATATACGCCTAAGCATCGTTACTCGCGTGGCCGATGGATTAGCTTTTCCCCTTAATATCTTACAACCATGGAAAGCAAAACGTAGCGGACAAATGGCGCATGTGCCTTTTAATGGTAAGAGCATAATCCCTTGGAAGGATTTTATAAATACCAAGGAGCGTTATGCTTCAGAAATTGCCGATCCACATAACACACTCGCTTTTTTACAATATACCGGAGGCACCACAGGTGTTTCGAAGGCCGCCATGCTTACCCATGCCAACATGGCAGCACAAATGCAAATATTGCGGTATATTGTAGACCAAGCACCGGTACGCGATTTTCAGTTTACTTTTCTTGGCATCTTGCCCTTTTTTCATATTTTTGGCCTGGCGGGCAATCTTATTTTACCAGCTGTATTTGCCGGTGCCACCATTCCCGTACCACGGTATACCCCCATCGATTTATTACGCACCATTGATAAATACAAACCTAATTTCTTCATTGGTGTACCTTCGGTATATATTTCGCTTATGCAGCAAAAAGACCTGCCCAAATACGATCTTTCGTGCATTGACCTATGTATTTCCGGCGCGGCGCCCTTTCCCGTGGAAGCCCTGACTCGCTTTCAAAAACTTACCGGTGCCCGCGTTACCGAAGGTCTGGGCCTTACGGAAGCTTCTCCCTGCATTACGGCTAACCCCATCTATGGTGTGCAAAAATTTGGCTCGGTGGGCGTCCCCCTACCCGGCACCGAAGTACGAATTGTTGATAGCGAAGATGGCCTGCGCCAGCTGGGGCCCAACGAACACGGCGAAATTATCGTACGCGGCCCACAAGTGATGCAAGGCTATTGGAATAAACCCGAAGAAAACGCCCTAACCATGCGTGATGGCTGGCTGTATACCGGCGACATTGGCTATTATGATGAAGACGGCTATTTCTTCCTTGCCGACCGTAAAAAAGATATGATTATTGTGGGCGGATATAATGTCTATCCACGTGAAATAGACGAGGTTTTATACGAACATCCCGAGGTAGTAGAAGCTGTAGCCGTGGGCATTCCGCATCGCTCGCGTGGGGAAGTGCTTAAAGCTTTTGTAGTGCTTAAAGAAGGTAGCACAGTGACCACCGCACAGCTTATGGCCCATTGTCGCGAAAAGATGGCCAACTATAAAGTGCCAAAGTTCATAGAATTTTGCGAAGAATTGCCTAAATCTTTAGCCGGAAAAATTTT
>CAYJHX010000424.1:0-1887 GCA_964369395.1 uncultured Desulfovibrionaceae bacterium | reverse complement strand
GCTTGATGTCAGACACAAAGCTAGGCCATGGCCCGGATTCGAGCTGGTCTAACTTGGGGGTTGCATGTTTAGCCATTGGCTTACCTCCACAGAGTTGTTTTAAGTTCCGGTTTTAATCCGGGATATTATTCCCTACCACGAAATGGGTAGAAAAGACCCATATAATTTTTTTACACTTAAAATACGCGCAAAAAATTCCTCATACCAAAAATTTTATATCACTTTGGCACAAGTCCTAATTGTCTAGCACAAAGTTTTCACAAAGACAAGCCTTCCTCCGCATTTTTAATTTATAGAGAAATAAGCTTTTCCATTCAGCATTTTAGCAAAAAAGACATACTTTCTAATTTGAGAAATAAATAACAAATTAGCTAAAGATTTTTTGCACAAAGCAAACTACTTTAATAAAGACTATTTGTAAATTATTTTTTTTCGCAAAGCTTTCATTGACCAAAACCTCAAGGCAGTGCAAAATGCGCCATACCATTTGAGAGGATAACCATGAAAGACGAAAGAGGCTTATATTATCACCCCCAACCTGGAAACACAAAAGTGCGCGTCTATGTACGCCGTGGCCCTGCTGGGGGTATAGAATTTCGCTTATGGGAAGCAGAACATGAGCATGTTTGGGAAAAGCACTCTTGGCTTCCTGTGCATGTTATTGAAACTGCTGCCAGAATGTACAAAAAACAAGGCCGTGGCGCCCCCGGAGCCGACCCCATGATGCTTTACGATGCTACCGTTGCCGAAGCACTTTTAACGGAGGACGGAAAATGATTGGACGCTGGCAAGCCGACAATAATGCCATTTTTGTGCGCGACCTTTTGCGTGATTTTTGTACAGTACATACCGTGCTTACAGAACAAAACACGCGCTTTTCACAATCAGGAACCATTTCCTACGCCGTTTTGCGCGAGCTCTTAGGTGAGGCCCTGCGCAAAGGTGTTTTTTGGCGCCTTAAAGATACTGCCCACCATCTTTTCCGTAAAAAAAATCAAGGCCGCCGAGATTTTGAGTGCGATACTAGCAAAAGCACACCCCCCCAGTCACAACAAGATAGCTCTTGCCAGCATGCGCAGCACTTTCACAGCTCTGAATCTATGCTAGAAAGTATTCTTGATTGGTGTATTGGCTACGCTTTTCACGAATGTACAAAACTTAAAGAAGACGCTTTTCAGCGCCAACACTACAGCAATCGCCTACTACAGATTCAGCAAAGAGCGCAAGAGCATACAGAACTCATCGAAGAGCTTATGCCTTTTACAAGTCAAACCCGAGAAAGTATCGACAGAGAAATGGCGCGTATTTTAGGGGTTTTGGACTATGCCCGCAAAGCCCTTGTGTTATATTTAAGGAATCATGGCAATAATGGTCCCGTGGCCCGTTTTTTGGCTGAACACGAAGAGTTATTACAAAAAATCTTTCAAGAGCATTGGAAAGAGCTTTTGTTCTCCTTGTACGGAAATAATATTTCCTCCATGTACCTGCTTGCGGCTACAGCCTGTTTTGAAGGCGGACATAGAACAGAAGCTGCTATTTTTGTGGAAAAAGCCCAAGCGCATGGCGCTGATGTTACTAGCCTTGAGCAGCTTACCACCAACCCTTTTACCGCACAAAATGCGATCTAACCCATTGTTAGCAAAAGGCATGCTAAATTTTTTTTGCTACCATACGCAATATTTTCCAACAGCCCATTAGGTGTCTTATGTCTAAAAAAATTTCCCTTCTTCTTATGTGTTTTTGTTTCGTATTTGTGGCCTGCGCCAAAAAACCCAAAACTCCAACCCCTGTACTCAGCAAGCCTGTAGGCATTAAAGCCCCTGAAAAAGAAAAGAAAAAAGGCCCCGAACTTAGTGGCAAATCTTATGTGGTTCGCGGGCAACGCTA
>CAYJHX010000423.1:0-1894 GCA_964369395.1 uncultured Desulfovibrionaceae bacterium | reverse complement strand
AGAAATTTCACTTTTTTGAAACTTTTTTGTCACAGGCGGCTTTTGCTCCATCAAAAGACACAAAACTCCTCTTTACACCGACACTCGTAACATACTGATATTATAGTAGAAATATCATAGACAAAGTACTGTGATTCATGGGTATTCATATTTTCTAGAGCTATGCAAAACTCTTCACAGATTGAGACTATCGTCAACGCTCCATGAGGCCTCTGCACAATTCCAAAAAACATTAAAATACATGGATTGCTTCGCTTCGCTCGCAATGACTTTTGTTGTAATACCAAGTCATTGCGAGGAGCGCAGCGACGAAGTAATCCATTACTTTTTAATTGCGCAGAGCTCTCAGATCACACATACGCTTTCTATTTTCATAGCTTTTTGCGTAGTGTGTCAAAAAAAAAGCCCGCCATTCCAAAGAACAGCGGGCACAACGTTCGATATTTTTCTATAATTTAGATATAGAAAATAAAGGTCATTACGGCGAAGAGCGGTACCAAAATACCAAACGACCACGCCATATAACCAAAGAAAGAAGGCATAGCTACGCCTTGGTCTTCTGCAATGGAGCGCACCATAAAGTTAGGTGCATTACCAATATAACTATTGGCACCCATGAACACAGCACCTGCGGAAATAGCGGTAAGAGTCATAGCCATATCCGTCATGAGGGTAGCCGCATTACCACCTGCGGTATTAAAGAACACCACATAGGTTGGCGCATTATCAAGGAAACTAGAAAGCATACCAGTCAACCAGAAGTAGACATAGTTAACCGGTTGTCCATTGGCATCGGTTACCAATTGAATGAGCGGAGCAAGAGCGCCGTCCGTTCCGGCCTTGAGAATGGCCAAACAAGGAATCATGGATACAAAGATACCTAGGAAAAGCTTAGCCACTTCTTCAATGGGAGCCCAGTTGAAGCCGTTCAAATCGCGATTTTCTTTGGTAGTAAACTTCAAGGAAAGTGCAGCAAAAACTAAGAGTACAAGATCGCGTACGATGTTTTGTCCTTCCACTTGCACATGGTAAATGGTAATACCATCTAACTTTACATAGCCAGAGCCAAGCACACCAAGTACCACACCTACCAAGAAGATAAGGTTGATTTTGCCATCAAGCCCTAACTTTTCACCAGAATTGGCATTGGGAGGTACGGGGCTACCTTCTTTTTTAAACAAGAACGTATCGAGCATAAAGTAAATGGCTAGCAACACTACTGCCAAGAATACCATTTGAACAAACAAGGCACCTGTAGTCCAGAAGAAACTTACGCCTTTCAAGAATCCGAGAAAGAGTGGTGGGTCTCCAAGCGGTGTCAAGGAACCACCTATGTTGGCCACAAGGAATATAAAGAACACTACAGAGTGTACTTTATATTTGCGGTGTTCGTTGGCGCGCAATAACGGACGAATAAGCAACATGGCTGCACCGGTAGTTCCCATCCAGCTAGCAAGCACAGTACCTATGAGTAAGATAGCGGTGTTAACCATGGGGGTACCTACCAAAGACCCCTTTAAGCGCACGCCACCTGCCACTGTAAACAAAGAGAAAAGCAAGATAAGAAAAGATACATACTCTAAGAGCATTGTATGTAAAAATTCATACAATGTAATGGAAAAACCGTAAACAATGGCGCAGGGCACAAGAAATGCTAAGGCCCAGAACACGGAAATTTTACCGAAATTGTGATGCCAAAAATGCGGAAAAGCTATGGGCCCAATGGCAATAGACAGTAGCATACAGGCAAAAGGAATAACCCATACGGCAGAAAGTTCTGCGCCGGGAATATGCGGTGCTCCTTCTGCACCAAAGGCCACAGCTGGCAACAAAGTAGCCAAACAGGCAAATAACACGGTCAACGTTTTTGTCATAGATTCCTCCATAAAATTCG
>CAYJHX010000422.1:0-1902 GCA_964369395.1 uncultured Desulfovibrionaceae bacterium | reverse complement strand
CCGTTAAAAAACTGTAAAATAGAAACATAGCGTTTTTTCACTGCAGGCTAAAAACGTCTGTGCAACGTTAATAACCATCATACGCTTTACACAAGGAGTTATACCATGGGCGAGGCCATCACACTAAATGACGACAAAAGCTTAAACACCCCTAGCAATCCCATTATCCCCTATTTTCCTGGGGACGGTATTGGCCCAGACATTTGGTTTGCCGCACAAATGGTATTAGACGCCGCTGTGGAAAAAGCCTATGGCGGTAAACGTAAAATCGAATGGCTCGAAGTACTTGCTGGCGAAAAAGCCTTTGAAGCTACCGGAGAATACTTGCCAGAAGCTAGCCTTGAGGCCATCAAACAATACCGTGTCGCCATCAAAGGCCCCTTAACTACCCCCGTAGGAAAGGGTATTCGTAGTGTCAACGTGGCTTTGCGCTTGCTCCTCGACCTTTACGCCTGTGTTCGCCCTGTACAATATTTCTCCCCTGTGCCTTCGCCTGTTAAAGCGCCAGAAAAAGTAGATATGGTTATCTTCCGCGAAAATACCGAAGACGTGTATTGCGGTATTGAATGGGAAGCCGGCACCCCCGAGGCCGCCGAAGTTATGGCTCTTATCAAAAAACTGGCTGGCCGCGATGTGCGTCCTGACTCCGGCATTGGCATTAAACCCATCAGTAAAACCGGTACCCAACGTCTTGTGCGCCAAGCCATTCAATATGCCTTAAAGAACAATCGAGACAGCGTTACTCTTGTCCACAAGGGCAATATCATGAAATTTACCGAAGGCGCTTTCCGCATTTGGGGCTATGAATTGGCCGCCGCCGAATTTGGTGACGTCACCATCACCGAAGATGAAGTATGGGCAAAATACGATGGCAAAGTGCCTGCCGGAAAATTACTTATCAAAGATCGTATCGCCGATGCCATGTTCCAGCAAATTCTACTTCGCCCCGACGAATACAGTGTGCTTGCCATGCCAAACCTTAACGGCGACTATATGTCCGACGCCCTTGCCGCCATGGTCGGTGGCCTTGGCCTTGCCCCCGGCGCCAACATCGGCGATGGCATAGCCGTATTTGAAGCCACCCACGGCACCGCCCCCAAATACGCCGGACAAGATAAAGTAAATCCCGGTTCCGTCATCCTTTCCGGCGCCATGATGCTGGAATATATGGGCTGGAAAGAAGCCGATGACCTTGTACGCAGCGCCATGGCCAAAGCCATTAAAGCCGGAAAAGTGACCTACGATTTAGCTCGCCAAATGGAAGGCGCCACCAAAGTTTCCTGCTCTGACTTTGGGCGGGCTATTGTGGCTCAAATGTAATTTGAAATCTTTTTTGTTTTTTTGGGGAGGGGGAAAACTTTTTTGAAAAAAAGTTTTCCCCCTCCCAACCCCCTCCCCCTTTCCAATAAACTTTCATGGCGATAACACCCTTTTTTCAATGACCATTATGCCGCAACAGCAATCAAATTTTTCCTTTCATAGCGACACAGTATTCATTGAGAACATACCTGCAATGGAAAAGTTTTTGAGGGTAGGGGGCGTGGGGGGAGGTGAGCTTTTTTCAAAAAGGTCCCTCCCCCCACAAAAAAATTCACCCATATTGCGTAATAAATTTTCTTGGAGTTTTTATGTCTTTACACACTACATTTACCCATGCCGGCAAAGAGCATGTGGTTATCAATTTAGCTAAAAATCTGCCCGAAGGCGTAGACCTTGCCGCCTTACCTTTTAGTCTACGTGTTCTTTTAGAGAACGTTTTACGCACCGTACACGATACGGACGAAAAAAAAACTGTCATGACGGCCTTGCTTAATAAGAATGACAAGCAAAGCGGCGTCGAGTTGCGTTTTTATCCTTCGCGGGTGCTCATGCACGATTTTACCATTCCGGCCCTTATGGATT
>CAYJHX010000421.1:0-1902 GCA_964369395.1 uncultured Desulfovibrionaceae bacterium | reverse complement strand
ACAAGACAATGAGACGTTACTAAGAAAGTACTAAAGCCCAAAAGCTTTCCCTTAAAGCACTTTCACTAATATCATTTCAATGAGACCTCTGCTATACTTGAGAATCCTGCACAATTCTTAAAACTGCTGAAATTATGGATACTTTGCTGTCCATTTGCGTAATTGTGCAGAGGTTTCTATTTAGAGACCTCTGCATAATTCTAAAAAACACTAAAATACATGGATGCTTTACTGTCCATTTGCGTAATTGCTCATTCTTCGCAAACGCAAACGCTTTCGGCGCCCGTTGGGTGGCTACTTCGCTTCGCTCGCAATGACTTTCATTGTAATACCAAGTCATTGCGAGGAGCATAGCGACGAAGCAATCCATGATTTTTTAATTGTGCAGAGGTTTCTATTTAGAAAGATAAGCTTCATGATACTGTCTTTAGTAGCTTTCTCTCCAATTTTGACAAGAATGAAAGACTTTGATAGTGAGGCAGGACTTTGTAGAATTTTAGATATGTAACCTATGCCCCCTCAAACCCTAAGGACTTTTCATGCAATTATCCAAAAACGCCACAGGCAATCTCATCAATCGTTACAAGGCCGTACTTAAAAAGTGCCATTTATTAAATACTTTCGGTTCGCTGACCATGGCAGCCATGCTCTGTCTTGGGCTTGCCGGTGGCTTAGCCCTTGAGCTGGGAAACCCGCAAGGGGCTTTGGCGGCTACTGTGACAGATACCAGCACTGACGGTTCAGAGACGAACGCAAGTGGTGGGAACGATACTGTAAGCACAGATCAATCTGGCAACATTGTCTTTGGTGGTCGAGCTAGTACCACCAATATCAGCTTCGGCGGCCATAGCCAATCTGCCACAGCCAATGGCAATACTTTGAATATTACGAATACTGGCATTGTCAGAGGTGCTTATGGCGGCATTGCGCAAAGCTTAAGTGGTCATGTTACTAGCGGTACTTCGGATGGCGGTACTGGCGGTGCAGCCACAGCCAATGAAAATACCCTGAACGTTGAAGCCGGTGGCATTGTGAATGATGTTGCCTATGGCGGCTATGCGTTTAGCCAAGGCGGTGCTGTCAGTTCCGGTAACGGCCATGGCGGTGCTGGCGGTGCAACCCTTGTCACGAATAATGAAATTAACATATCCGGTACAGTAAAAATGAATGCCTATGGCGGCTCTGCGTTTAGCAAGGGCGGTGATGTCAACAACGGTAACGGCCATGGCGGTAATGCTGGTACAGCCACAGCCAATGACAATAGCCTGAGCGTTGAAGTCGGCAGCACTGTGGGTGGAAGTGCCTATGGGGGGGATGCGTTCAGCAGGGGCGGTGATGTCCATACCGGTGACGGTAATGGCGGTGATGTCGGTACAGCCACAGCCAATTACAATAGTCTTATCATACGTGGTACTGTGAGTTCTTCTGCCTATGGCGGCTATGCGTTTAGCAGCGGCGGTAATGCGTTTGGAGCTGGAGTTGATGGCAATTCTGGCATAGCCACAGCCAGTTATAATACTGTGCTTGTTGAAGGGGCTACCCTTGGCACGGCTGGCAATGTTCATACTGGGCATATCGTTGGCGGTGTAGCTGATGGCAATGCTAACTCAAGCGCAGAAAACAACACAGTTACCTTGAGCGGTGCAGTCAATTTCTTAAATACGAATAATTTTGTGGCAGGTGGGCTTGTGCAAAACCCAGGGTATGGTCTTACTGCTGACCCTCATGCCTTTACTGGTAATACTCTCAATGTAGAGCGTTATGCAGGCGATAAAATTGGCACTCTTGGTAATTTTGAGACCTATAATTTTATTGTTGGAGATACTGTTGTAAATGGTGGAACATTGCTAGATAGTGTCGTCAAATTAAAAAAGTATGTTATACATCTTTCAACGCAACGTT
>CAYJHX010000420.1:0-1903 GCA_964369395.1 uncultured Desulfovibrionaceae bacterium | reverse complement strand
TAGGCAACCTTCCATGCACCGCCCATATATTTTTCTCCTTATTTTTAACAAATAATAATCGTATCTTCCAATAACTGATTGAAAAGTGATTTTTTCCTATAAGCTGTTAACCACCACTTTTAAGCTTTTCTTCCATTTCAGAAAAAGTGGGGCGAAAGGCTTGCGGAATAGCACGACGTCCGTATTCTACGGCGATAAGTGGTGTAGAACCGCGTATCGCTGCCGCCACGGCTTCTTTAATAGAATTATAATAGAAATGCTCCTCGTGGGCATGATTTTCTAATTTAGCCCCCATAGGCCCAAAAAAACCATAACAAAATAAAATACCGATAAAGGTTCCCACCAAAGCGGCAGCAATATAGTGCCCCAAAACTTCAGGAGGTTCGTTAATCTTACTCATAGAAAGCACAACCCCAAGTACGCAAGCTACAATCCCCATACCGGGCATAGATTCGGCCATATGCGTCACAGCATGGGCAGGCAACAATTCTTCTTCATGCATAGTGTGCATATCAATTTTCATCAGGCTATCAATATCATTGGGGTCACCAGTTGTTAAATAGACTCGTAAGGTATCACCAATAAAACTAATAGTGCGTTTTGAACGCGAAACAGATGGATATTTTGTAAAAATTGCACTAGAATCGGGGTTTTCAATATCACTTTCGATACTAATAACTCCTTCACGATGCATTTTAGCAAAAAGCGCATAAAGCAAAGCTAGTGTGTCAGAATACTTTTCTTTATTAGAGCCAGGGTCACCAAAAATATGCTTAAAACTTCCTACGATAAGCTTCCAAGTATATTTTGTCTGTGCCGCAAAAAAAGCTCCCCAACAAGCACCAAGAATAATAACATATTCAGCAGGTTGAAAAAGAATAAGAAAGTCGCCTTTGGCCATGGTATAACCAGCTACAACACTTCCTATAACAATGAGAAGACCAATTATTAAATACATAGTATCAAGCCTACTTTTAAAGTTTTGTCTTACCTAAAACATAATCGCTATAAAACAAAAAAACTTTAGATGCGCACCCTAAAGGCAATAGCACACATCATTTTCAGAAAACTGCCAACTCAAATTATGCTTCATCTTATATCCATGAGCTTTAGCATTCTGTACAACTAACAAATTCTAAGCTCACTACCTATAAAATGACATTATTCAACCCAAAAACATTTCGCACCATACATGCTGATTACTTTACCAAATTCGTCAATGGGCCAAAAGACAAAAAGGTAAAATATCCTATATTACTACAATTGAGTTACTTCGTCGCAGTAGTTTGTGCGTTTTCTGCTCTTTTCTTCAAAAAAAACAAGGCAAAATAATCGTATTGTTTTAAAGTTACAGGCACTTCTATGTTTTCAGTACGTGATGGTTCTATAATGACAGTTTCAGTTATGCCGTCTCTTTCAATAGTCGTTGTTTGTGCTGGAATGTGCTCGGTCTCTAACCGAGTGGTCTGAATAAACCCAGCATCAACTCTTTGCCAATAGACAAGGCAAGCACCAACTTTTTTACCTTGCTCAAGAGCTTCTTCGTTACTTTCTTCATAAGTGCTTTTCCATTGAGATTGCCCAATAAGCGCATATCCCTCACGAGAAGCCCTTTCTTTCAAGCCCGCTATATTTTCACTTACAGGAACACGCACTACACGAGGAATCGAACATTTTTCCAAATTTCCTTGAGCGCCACCAGTATAATCTAACTCTGGAACATAATTTTTTTCAAATCCACTTGGTCCACAAGCTACAAGAAAGAATGTAAAAGACAAAATAATCACACAAACAAAACGCATTTTTTTCTCCTACAAAATAATCTTCTATGTTTTACTTTTTTTCAGTCAGTAAGGTCAATACTTTTTTATAGACAGAACGAGCTGTGGAAACGATGTTCGAT
>CAYJHX010000419.1:0-1908 GCA_964369395.1 uncultured Desulfovibrionaceae bacterium | reverse complement strand
GGTATTACAAAGAAAGTCATTGCGAGCGAAGCGAAGCAATCCATGTGTTTTAATGGTTTTTAGAATTATGCAGAGGTCTCACAATATATTCAGCCACAAAAATCAAAGGACGCTTTATGCACAAACACTTCCGCAAATTTGTTACTCTATGCCTTGGCCTTTTATATACGCTGGCATTTCTTAGTTCCCCTGTGCTGGCGTCTTCCTTTACCTTTATCGAGCTCAAAGATTACCGCGTCATTGCCGTAGAAGGGCTTAAGCATACCAAGGATGGCGATAACGAAATTTCTTTTGCCAGAGAAAAAGAAAAAATCAATCCCCTGAATGCGCTCGACGACAAAGACAAACTCGTAACCTTGATTGCGGGCAAAGGTAACAAAGAACAGTTTGCCGCTTTTTTTGCTAAACAAAGTTCGCCAAACATCATTTTTACGCGCAAAGAAGTGCGTCTTGACAACGATAATGCTTTCACCGCCTTTACTGTGGAAAACAGAGAAAGCGGCGAACGCGGCCTTACCCTTTTTGCCACCGATGGTTACTTTCTCAATGTGACCACCTATACTTGTGTACCGCAACTGCCCTTTATGCTCTATGCCATAGACAGCAAAAATACCTCCCTAAAAAACATCTTTCGCACCATAGCTTTTCAAAAAACACAAGACGATGGCGAAAAGTGGGAAGCATGGCTAAGCAGTCCTAGAATAGGACTTCCCCAATTTAAAGCCAACGTTTCTGGGCTTGATCTTACCATAAGCCTTGCCATGAACCTTAATTCAGAGAAAAACAAAACATGGGAAGCCAGCGAGGTAAACAATTTCACTGTCATAACACCACAGCTTGGCACCTATGAAAGCGATTTATGGGTTGCCGTGGTGCCCTATTCCACCCCGCAAGACGCCAACCTTAATGAGCATTTTTACGATACCATGCGCGCTTTCTTAAATAACGCAGGTATAGCCAACACTACTCGCGGGCGTTATTATGGCGGCGAATATAGCTTTTACACCTCCACAGGCGGCGAAGGTTCTGCCACCCTTATGGGTGACGAAGCGCTTATTATGGTGGAACGCAACCTCGGCTGTTCTTCGCAAATGGCAGACTATTTTCGCGATTTCTTATACAAAACGTATACAGCGCCTCCCCCTCCCAAAGACACAAGTGCAGAAGAAATTGCCGCAGCAAAAAAAGCGGCCCCCACTGACCCTGCCGTCATCAAGCAGCTTCAAAGTGAGTTGATGCAAACTATAGAAAAGGGCGGTTATGACGCCATTGAAAAAATTCTTCAAAGCGGTATTGATGTGAATTTTCTTATAAATGGCTACACACCACTGGCCAAAGCCACCCAAAAGGACGCTAGGGGGATTATGAGTTTATTGTTCAAATACGGGGCCCATGTGGACGGTGTTCCTCAAGACCATACCAATTGGACGCCACTGGCCATAGCCGCCAACAATAATCATGTGTATGCGGCGGAATATCTTTTAAAACAGAAAGCCGACGTGAACCTCTTATGCCACGGTGCGCCGCCACTTATGCGAGCCATGATGAAAACTTTCACAGATCAAAGCGAACTGGTGCAATTGCTCTTAGACCATGGTGCAGACCCCAACAGCGCGAAACAATATGCTTTAAACCCCGTGCAATTTGCCGTGATGAATGCCAGAGCGAAATATCTTCCCTTGCTCTTAGCCAAAGGAGCCGATTTGCATGTGCGTGACCAATATCAAAAAAGTTTGCTTATGCTTGTTGCCGAGCTGTATCCCACCGATGATGGGCTTTCCGAAGAAGATAAGCGCAAAACCATGCAATTTCTCATAGATAATAAGGTTCCTATGCATCTTATAGACGATCAGGGCAAAACAGCCCTTATGTATGCCGCTGAATTTGCCGTCAAGGAAAATGTGGAAT
>CAYJHX010000418.1:0-1909 GCA_964369395.1 uncultured Desulfovibrionaceae bacterium | reverse complement strand
CTAAATCCATGATGGCAAGTATGAGCCAAGGCACAGAAATTGTTATTAGTAATATAGAACGTATTATTAAAGAATTGTCTCGCGGCACCAATGATCCTACCAAAGCAGAGCTTTTGCGCACTCTGCACTACATGAACGAAGATTTACTGCAGTCTTCCCAAGCCCTTGCCACGGGAACTCAAGCGCAACGCATACAAAAAGAAGAGCTTATTCATGTGGACACCTTTTTCCGCCAATGCGTACAAATTTTTCATGCACAATGTCAGGAAAAAGCTCTTGACCTTACCCTCACTATAGATGCGTCCGTGCCCATTCACGTACTTGGTGATGCTTTTCACTTACGCCAAGTACTATCTTTACTTTTGAAAAATGCTGTAGACAATACGCATTCAGGCGGTGTGCGCGTGCGCATCGGTTCTGCCTTAGATATTGCTTCGCATTTTAGCACCAAAGATTTGCAACATACTCCCATCCATTTGCTTATGGAAATAGTAGACACGAGTAAAGGCTATATTATTTCTGAACAACAAAGTATCTTGAAAAGTTTTGCCAATAAAAAAGGAAGTAAAACCTTTAATGACCGTACCGTCATTGATTTACGGCCCATTTCTGAACTAACCGCCATGCTCAATGGGTCTGTCACTGTACCGCATAATAGTAAGACAGGGGCCTGCTTTTTAGCCACAGCGCAAGTAAAAATGCTGGATGATGAAATACATCCGCAACAGGATATCGTGCAAAGCCCTGAATCTATAACTGCCATGGCCGCTCTTGTGGCTACACAAGAAGTCATAACACCGACAAGTGTTGAAGCTGTGGAAAACAGTGCTAGAAGGCAAGCACCCATTCAAGCTAACAAAGAAATAGAAAGGAACAGCGCTTCTCCGTCTGCGACACGATCTGATGCCACAAACATACAGTTTGCATCTACTAACTCCGATACGCCCGATGATTCCAATTCGTTGGGTGCATCTGGCGTAGCTGGCACCACACTAAACGCAGCAAAAGCCCCTACAAGCCAGCAGTCTAACCCTGGCCATGCCATGACGCATACCGCTACACCGTCTGCACCTTCAAGAGAGGTTGCGCTTTCTGAAGCCTCTGTAGCAAAAGCGACCCCATCCACATCAGCAGCGTCGTTAGCTGCGCCCCCCGTAGCAGGCGTGGCAAAATCAACACAACAAGCCATGCCCGAATTACCGCACAATGTGCGTGCGCAGGGGCCTGCATTGCCAGAAGATTCCGACTCTACACATCAAGAGTTGGGGCCCATCCAAGTCATTATCGGCGATAGCAATGTGCCGAACAAAGAACTCACTCCAGAAGAAACAGAAATTCTCAGCAAGGCGAATATAACTGTGCGGATTATGACTTCAGGTGCCGATATTTTTGAGGTTCTTGATGCTACAAATCACGAGTATTCCGTCGTCTTGTTACGCGAACTCTCTGACATGGATATTATTTACACAGCCACGCGCATTCGCTATTTAGAGCGTTTGGGGTCTAAACCTGTGGCCATTGTGCTTATGGCTGAAAATATGGTGCAAGGCGATATGGACGTATTGCGCTATTTCAATGTTTCTACTGTAGATAATTTCCCACGAGACGCTCATATTGCTGCCAAAGTTATACATCTTGCTTTGCGCACCAAAAATGAGCAAATCTTTTTGGGCGGCCAACTCTATAATAAAACCAATATGGAAGGCGATACTACCCAAATTTTTGACTTAGAAGCTTCTTTGAAAAACTCCAAAAAAGATGCTCAATTTGTTAAGTCTATATGTAGCATGTGGGTACGCTTTTACCCCGAACAACTCAAGCGTTTACACTCGGTTATAAAAGAAGGCACTCAAGAAGAAAAATTGCGTGTCATGCGTGCCCTACGCAATTCTGCAAGCACCGTATCCCT
>CAYJHX010000417.1:0-1914 GCA_964369395.1 uncultured Desulfovibrionaceae bacterium | reverse complement strand
TTTTTTGAAAGTTCTAACCACGTTGAAGGAGTCTCTTATGCAACAGACGCTTACCCACAAAATTCTTGCCGCACATCTACTTCATGGCAATATGACATCAGGGCAAGAAATAGGAATTCGCATTGATCAAACCCTCACCCAAGATGCCACAGGCACACTGTCTTGGTTGCAATTCGAAGCCCTTGGGGTACCACGTGTGCGTACAGATCTTTCCGTAAGTTACGTAGACCACAATACCATGCAAGCCAACTATCGCAATGCCGATGACCACCGCTTTTTGCGCACCACAGCGGCAAAATTTGGCGCCCTCTTCTCCCCTGCCGGTACGGGGGTTTGCCACCAGTTACATTTAGAAAATTTTGCTAAACCAGGTATTACACTTATCGGAGCCGATAGCCACACCCCCACCGCCGGTGCCATAGGCGCGCTAGCCATGGGTGCAGGCGGTCTTTCCGTAGCCCTTGCCATGGCTGGACGCCCCTACGATCTAACCATGCCCAAAGTTATGCGCGTATGGCTAGAAGGAAAACTCACCGGATGGGCCACAGCCAAAGACGTTATCTTGCACATCTTGCAAAAACTCAGCGTCAAAGGCGGTGTAGGCTATGTCTTAGAATACGCCGGCCCCGGTGTAGCCACTTTGTCTGTACCAGAACGCTCTTCCATAACCAATATGGGCGCAGAACTTGGCGCCACCACATCCATCTTTCCCAGCGACGAAGAAACACGTAGTTTCCTCATGGCTCAAGGGCGCGCTCAAGATTGGACAGCACTACACGCCGACGAAGGCGCCGTATACGACGCTGAGCTACGCATAGACCTTTCTAACATTGAGCCGCTGGCCGCCGCCCCCTATATGCCCGACAAAGTCGTACGTGTAGCAGATTTGGCAGGACTTGAAGTAAACCAAGTAGTCATTGGCTCCTGTACCAATTCTTCTTATGCCGATTTACAACAAGTGGCCATGGTCTTGCGCGGCAAGTCTATCAAACCCGCCACAGCCACCCTCATGTCTCCCGGCTCTAAACAAGTACTCACCATGCTTGCAGCAGAAAATGCCCTCTATGAAATTCTTATGGCAGGCGTGCGCCTCTTAGAATGTGCGTGTGGCCCCTGTATCGGCATTGGCGGAGCCCCTTCCTCTAAAGCCGTTACCGTACGTACTTTTAACAGAAATTTCGAAGGCCGCAGCGGCACCAAAGACGCGCAATGCTACCTCACTAGCCCCCTCACCGCTGCCCAAGTGGCCCTACAAGGTCAATTTACCGACCCCAGCACATGGGGAGATGCCCCTAAGCGAAGCCCACTTCCCGACCGTGTGCCCAGCATTGCCCACCTCTTTGTACAACCAGCCCCTGTGGGCGAACACGTAGAAGTGCTCTATGGGCCCAATATTGTGCCCCTAGAAAAATTTGATGCCTTGCCCGACATATGCGAAGGCAAAGTAGTCATCGTGCTTCCCGATAATATTACTACTGACCATATCGTCCCTGCCACAGCAGAAATATTGCAACTACGCTCTAACGTCCCTGCCATTGCGCAATTTGTCCTAACCAGAGTAGATACCGATTTCCCAGAGCGCGCCCGCAATACAAAAAATGGGGTCATCGTAGCGAAAGAAAACTACGGTCAAGGCTCTAGTCGCGAACATGCCGCCATCTGTCCACGACACCTTGGCGTGCGCTGTTTGCTGACCTGCTCCCTTGCCCGCATTCATAGAGCCAACCTCATCAATGCCGGCATTATTCCACTACTCTTTGTTAATCCAACAGATTACGATAGTATAGAATTGTCCATGCCCGTACGCATCGATACACGCACCCTTGAGGCAAGCAAAGAATGCCCCATAAGCATAGGGAATAAAGAAATCATCGTAACCAACGACCTAAGCGAACAAGAGCTGGCAACCATTCG
>CAYJHX010000416.1:0-1922 GCA_964369395.1 uncultured Desulfovibrionaceae bacterium | reverse complement strand
TGTGTGACAATTTTTGTTCACATACTGTAACAATTCTTTTTGCTTGCCGTCACCATTTTGTAACATAAAAAACCGATACCCTAACACGACGCAACGTTGCCATGCTTAGGCAGTGCGTCTTACTGAGTTAAAAACAATTTAAGGAGATTCCCATGAAATTTTCACGTATGTTGCTTACAGCACTTTTGGCTTTGAGCATTGCTGCTCCAGCCCTTGCTAAAGAAGACATTGTTATCAACGGTTCCACAACAGTTCTTCCTGTTATCCAAAAGACTGCCGAAGCTTACATGGAGCAAAATAAAGACGTAGCTATTTCCATTGCCGGTGGCGGTTCTGGTAACGGCATCAAAGCCTTGCTTGACGGCCTGTGTAATATTGCCATGGCTTCTCGCGACATTTCTAAAAAAGAAATTAAACTTGCCGAAAGCAAAAAAATTAACCCCAATCGCATCGTTGTTGCCATTGACGCCCTTGTGCCCGTGGTTAACCCCAAAAACCCTGTGAAAGATTTAACTGTAGAGCAATTAAAAGGCATCTACATGGGTAAAATTAAAAATTGGAAAGAAGTTGGCGGCCCAGACAAGCCCATTGCCGTTGTTTCTCGCGACACTTCTTCTGGTACGTACGAAACTTGGCAAGAAAAAATTCTTGGTAAAGATCGCGTAGCTCCCTCCGTTATGACTACACCTTCTAGCGGCGCTGTAGTGCAAACTGTAGCTAAAAACGAACTTGCCATTGGCTATATCGGTTACGGCTACATAAACGACAGCTTAAAAATACTCAGCATTGACGGCCTTATGGCTACTCCAGAAACAGCTCTTTCTGGTAAATGGCCCATCGCTCGTGACTTGTACCTCTTCACCAATGGCGCCCCTACCGGTGCTGCCAAAGGTTTCATTGACTATGTGCTTGGCGCTGAAGGTCAAAAATTGGTAAAAGAAGTGGGCTTCATCCCCTTAAGCAAATAATATACACAGCTTTTCCCCCTTATCTGTCTACCTACCCATTGGTGTGCGGCAGTTAAGGGGGACTCAGCTTTTTTTATAGGGTACTTGCATGAAAGAAAGACTTATCAATTGGACCTTGGCAACGGCGGCCACCTTCTCGCTTGTTTCTCTGTTGGGAATCATGCTTTTTTTATTTTACGAAGGTCTCCCCATATTTAACTCCGTTTCAGTAACAGATTTCCTTTTTGGGGAATATTGGTACCCCACCTCTGATCCCGCTGATTATGGAATTTTTCCCTTACTGGTGGGTTCCCTTGCCGTAACCATCTTGGCCTCACTCATTGCAGTACCTTTAGGTGTTATGACTGCCGCTTACCTTACAGAAATTGCTTCTAGCTCGGTGCGACGTGTGGTAAAGCCTTTTATTGAGTTACTTGCCGCCTTACCTTCTGTAGTTATTGGCTTTTTTGGTATGGTTGTGGTGGCGCCCTTTTTACAACAGACTTTTGGCCTCACCACAGGGCTCAATCTTTTTAATGCCAGCCTCATGTTGGCCTTTATGTCAGTGCCCACCATCTGCTCTGTGGCCGAAGATGCCCTTTTTGCCGTGCCTCGCCCTTTGCGCGAAGCCTCCTTGGCCCTTGGCGCCACCCGCTGGGAAACCACCGTTAAGGTAGTATTGCCTGCGGCTCTTTCTGGCATCGGTACTGCCATTATGCTCGGCATGAGCCGCGCCATTGGCGAAACCATGGTGGTGCTCATGGTGGCAGGCGGCGCAGGTATGATTCCTACTTCTATCTTTGATCCCGTACGCCCCATGCCCGCTTCCATTGCTGCCGAAATGGCCGAAGCCCCCTATAGAGGCGAGCACTATTACGCTCTTTTTGCCATTGGTATGGTCTTATTTATTTTTACCCTTTGTTTTAACATGATTGCCCAGCATATTGCCGAAAAGCATAAGCAAGTGGGCTCTTC
>CAYJHX010000415.1:0-1928 GCA_964369395.1 uncultured Desulfovibrionaceae bacterium | reverse complement strand
CCAACAGAAGTTCCTGCCATAACCGCAAGAATACCGTGCCCTAAAGAATATAATAAAAACAGCAAAATACCAAAAGCAAGCTGTCCCTTACCGGCCACCACCGCAATAAGCGCAATGAGCACCGGCGTTGAACACGGCGAAGAAAAAATCCCCCCTAAAATCCCCGCCAAAAAAGCCCCCACATAGCCTTTTTTTGTACTTTTACTCAGCAGATGACTTGAAGGGATAAATTGATAAATACCTAGCATTTGCAAAACCATAAGCAGCATAAGTGTGCCTAGGGCAAAGAACCACCAGCTGGCAGTGGTGCCAATAAGTTCCCCCGCTAGCGACGCAGCCACGCCAAACAAAGTAAAGGTCAAAGCACTGCCAAGGGCAAAAATAAGGGAAAGAAAAAAAGCCCTTTGCGTATTATGTTTGGCAGGCGTATTGCGCTCTTGCGGTATGTTGCTTACCGCTTGTGTCCCCCCTACATAGCCTACGATGAGCGGAACACTAGACAAAGAGCAGGGGGTAAAGGAAGTCAGCACACCAGCTACAAAGGCCGCCAGTGGCGCAAGCCAAGAAGAATTTTGTAAAAGCTGGGAAAGCTGCGTAAGTAAAGCGTCCATATTATACACCCATTTCTTTTAAAATATGGCGCATTTGCTCTTCGGTTAAGCCGCCTTGATGTACAGTAAAGATATGCTTTTGTGTTTCTTTATCGGCGTACATGGTAAATTGCATATTATTAGCATCTTTAGGTGTATAGGGCGTACCATCGGCATTAAAAATAAGTTGCGTTGGAATAACCTGCACGGGGAAACCCTCGGCCCCTTGAGGATTTTTCCAAACGTCCACAAATTTTATGAGAGCCTTATTTTGCATTTCCATGTTAAGTTTCACAAGTATCGGAGCCATTTCTTTACAAGGAATGCAAGAATCTGCACCAAAATCTATGATAATGGGTACATTCAACTTTTTTAAAGCCTCAAGATCTATATGTGTTGCCAACAAAGCAAAGTCACTGTTGTGTGAAGCCGCCGTGAGCTCATGTGTGTTTTCTTTTTGCTCTTGCATAAACCAAAGACCAAAAACACCCAATGCCATGCACAAAGGTACAAGAATTTTTAAAAGCTTATTTGACATGTTTTTTCCTTTTTCTCTTTCTGTAATATATTCTAAGCAACGCACGTTTGCTTATCAGCATAATTTTCTATTGTGCCACAATTGTCTTCATACATTTCGTGTACTGTTGTTAATTCTTGTAAAAGTGTTTTGGCCTGCGCGCATCCTTCTTGACTGATTTTATAGTGCGTCCATTTTCCCACAGAGCGGCTCACTACCAATTGCGATTGGCAAAGTATTTTCATATGATACGAAAGGGCAGATTGTCCAATTTGTAATTTTTCCGATAGTTTACACGCGCAATGTTCGCCATTGCGCAACAACTCTAAAATAGCAATGCGGTTTTCATCGCACAAAGCTTTAAAAATTTTTGCCATATCTTTATGATGCATACATATTCCTCACATAAAAAATATTTGATACATGTAAAAGTCATATCAAAAAATGTCAATGTGAAATAACGATTTTATTTTTTCCTAGGTACTTACTTTTTTAGGGGAAGGGGATCCCTTTTACCAACATCCAAAAGAGGTCTCCTTCCTCCACCCCCATCCTCTCTCAAAACGCACTTTTACTTGTCGTTTTATTATAAAAAGAAGGTCTTGCATAATTCTTAAAATTGCTAAAATACATTGTCCAAGAGTTTTGACTAAATACACGTCATTTTCAGCTTGATGGAAAATGGCGCGTTAAAGTTTCCAAAGAGGATTATCCCCTTTGCCGGTGGGTTTGGGAGGCAACACCTCCTAAATGAGATGCTGTAGGTGTCTGAAAATTGCTTAGAAAAAAAGCCTTTCCCTTTTACCTTTTTTTTTCTAAAA
>CAYJHX010000414.1:0-1935 GCA_964369395.1 uncultured Desulfovibrionaceae bacterium | reverse complement strand
TTAAGATATATAGATTTTTTTGGGGAGGCTCTTTTTGTAAGAAGCCTCCCCAAAAAATTTGTTGAAAAAATGGGACAACGCCGCCCTACTACTTTTCACGCACCTCTAGCATAGTTTGAGTGCAAGAAAGAAAGTTGTCAAACATGGCACTAGAAGGCTTTAAAAAGCCTAAATGTACTGTACGCATGATACCAACCAAAGAGGAAGACAAAATGCACGCCACATCATCGGCATGCAGTTCTGAATGAATAACACCTTCTGCTTGACCCTTTTCGATGGCAAGCTTGAAACGCTCTTGCAACAATACAAACAACGATTGTACATGTTCAAAAGCTTTGCTGTCGGGTTCGCCATAACAGCCCGGAGCGTCACGTAACAGCAATGCAAAATCAGAACTGTTTTTCCGCACAAAAAAGTACACGCCTTTAATGATAGATTGTACGTGCTCAAGACCATTTTCTTGTTCATGCTTATCTAAATAGCTATACACATCTTCCAACAGTTTCTTACGCAAGCGTAAAATGAGCGCTATAAATAAATCTTCCTTGCTTTTAAAATGGCGAAAAATAGTGCCCTCAGCCACGCCGGCTTCTTGCGCCAATACCACAGTAGAAGTACGCGCATATCCATTCTTGGCAAACAAACGCGCTGCCGTTTCTAAGATAACGTCTTTTTTCATAGTAAAACCTTACATAAAAATATGCATTATACAGACGCAAAGCCTTTTGTGCATATGTAAATTTTGTTTATTGCGTTATACCAATTTTGCTAAAGCAAATTACAGAATGTTGACAAAGTTTGCTGGGGGAAAACCTTTTTGAAAAAAGGTTCTTCCCCCAAACCCCCTTTCCAAATAACTTTAATATAACTCGTGTTTCAATTATACCATAGAATCTAATTTTTAAATTCTATGGTATACATTCAAATTCATTTTCCTAGGGTTTGCTTTGCCAACTCCATGACTGGAGCAAAAAATACATCTGACAAAGCAAATTACTCTTTTTCAGCATACCCCGCACAATCTGCTCAAAAAGGGTAAGGTGCGAGGAAGATGTCTTTTTTTGCGCAAGGAGTGTACTCTTCTGGTACATGACTGGAGCAAAAAATACATCTGACAAAGCAAATTACTCTTTTTCAGCATACCCCGCACAATCTGCTCAAAAAGGGTAAGGTGCGAGGAAGATGTCTTTTTTTGCGCAAGGAGTGTACTCTTCTGGTACATGACTGGAGCAAAAAATACATCTGACAAAGCAAATTACTCTTTTTCAGCAGATTGTTCAAGGCGGGCAGCTCGCGCCGCATCTTGCTTACGCTCCCTCGTCCCCTTGGGTTTGCGCGCTTCAAAATCTTCACTGCGTTCTTGCTGTCGACAAAACACCAAAAAGCCCGTATGGGCCACCATACGATCATTGGGGCGCAGGCGATCGGCAATGGGTTTCCAATGTCGCAAAAGCAACTCGCACACTTCAATTTCATCAAAGGGGCCACGTTCTAGACCAAGCAATAGCTGGCTTACTTGATCTACCGTGGGCAGTAAAAAGGCCAAGGAAGCGCCGGGACGTACGGCCTTCACCACATGGTCTAAATAGTCCCATGGGGTACGCACATCAAGGAAAAGAGCGTCGGCACCTTCTACGGTAAAGCCTTCGGCAATATCACGATGGTGCAAGGTAACGTTGTCGCCAACGCCAGCCCATTGCAAGTTGCGACGCACCAATTTATGAAATTCTTCTCGAGCCTCATACGTATGTACATGGCCTGTTTTTCCCGAAAACCACGAAAGCCCCAAGGTAAGCGCGCCAGAGCCAGAACCTGCTTCAATAATGGTGCGTCCTTCTCCGGCGCCAAGGCGCATGCAAATATAAGCAATATCTTTGGGATAAATAATTTGCGTTTGTCTTTTAACGCCTTTAAGCAAATCGTGTAAATGCGGCT
>CAYJHX010000413.1:0-1936 GCA_964369395.1 uncultured Desulfovibrionaceae bacterium | reverse complement strand
GGTGGGGGCGGGGATTACACCGCTGGGGGCAGTGTTTACACCGCTAGGGGCGAGGATTACACCGGTGGGGGCAGTGTTTACACCGCTGAGGCTGGAGTTTACACCGCTAGAGATTACATTGCTAGGGTTTCCATCACCAGCGGTGAGTTTTCCACCGCTTTTAGCATAGTTGACGGCGGTGGCGGTGGCGGTGGCGGCGGCGTATTTGAGGTCCTTGCCGTTGGGAACGTCGATTTTAAGCTGGAGTTGGCCGCCGGCGTCGAAGGCGATATTGATAGTTTTTGAGTCGACGGAGACGTTGTGATGGAAGTGTTTGTCGCTTCCTTTGTACGCTGCTATAGCTGCGTTTACCGCTGTCTCCAAAAGATAGTGCTCAACTGCGTTTTTCGCAATTGTTTCTGCCTCAGCCTTCGTTTTATTCGCTTTTAAAGCTTCATTATATGCCTTCAAAGCGGCGGCATTCAAGTCATCTTGGTACTTGGAGGCATTATTATACACAGCATTGGCGGCAGCATTGGCGGCAGCATTGGCGGCCTCTTGAGGTGTGAGGAAAGGCTTAATTTCCATGCCGGAAGTGGGGAGAGCGCTTATGTCGGGGGTGGGGAGAACTTGCCCTATAAGTGTATCTTGCTGGCAGCCAGAAATTCCTTGCAATATATCCACTTGGGCGTTGAACATGCTTGTGTGCCCATCGGCGGCTAAAGCAGAAATGCTACCACTGGCAACTTCAAACCTAACAAAGTCATGGTCGCCTAGCTCAACAAGCTCTACGCCTAGAAATGGGTTTGCAGTCCACAGAGCAGTGACTATATCCATGCCCTCTTGTCCCGGCACAAGAACATCGTCCGAACGATATAGGCTATCAAAACGCCCATTAACAGGGAAGCGCACCTGCAGAGTAGTATCAGCAGAGGCAGCAGAGGCAGTAGAGGCAGTAGGGGCAAATGCAAAGAAGTTTAGACACAAACAAATGAACACAAGGTGTTTTTTCACGATGAATACTCCATTTTTAAATATATACTGAGAGTCCTGCACAATTCTCAAAATTGTTGAGATACATGGAATGCTTCGCTTGCAATGACTTTCGTTGCGAGGAGCACAGCAACAAAGCAATTCATGACTTTTTAATTATGCAGGAGTATTATACTATAAATAGTATAATGGAAGATTGATATGGTCAAGACCATTTTATGTATAACAATTTGAAATAACACATTTCAAAACCAGCCTTCGGAGCTGAAGGCCGTGTGTTCGATTCACGCCGGGCGCGCCAATAAAGTCAAGTAATTTTGTAAAATTATTGAACTTTCTTTAAAATGCAGTCAGTGTCGGACTTACTACATTTTTTTAGCCTATGTCCTTTTTGCGTGCGATAAATGAGACCTCTGCATAATTGTAAAGGCATGGTATTACCAAACAGTCTGTACTCGCAGTCGGCTATGCTATAGCTTTGGGCAGATTCCACTGGTATTTTGTGGCCAGCATACGAATGGTAAACACCACCAGAACACTTATGGCTGAAGCTATATGTGTGGGCATAATTTGAATCGTGAGCCAATAGCACACCCCGCCCACGAGTGAGGCGAGAGCGTACACTCTTTTTTTTAAGACAAAGGGAATTTCTTGAAGCATCAAGTCGCGTAGAATACCACCGCCGACAGCAGTCATTAAGCCTAAGAAAAGATTAAAAAAGATACCTGCTTCGGGATTGCTTTGTAAGGCCACCTGAAAACCCACTACGGTAAAAATGCCCAGACCAATGGCGTCAAAAATATTGTTTATGGTGGAAATTTGCTCCGCATAGCGTGCATATCTTTCTCTATTTTTCTTTACCCACATAAAAAGAATACAAGCGGTACCTATGGCGGTAAACACGTATACTTTTTCTACAAAAGCCGTTGGCGGAATTTTGCCCAGTAAAATATCGCGAAAAATA
>CAYJHX010000412.1:0-1944 GCA_964369395.1 uncultured Desulfovibrionaceae bacterium | reverse complement strand
TATTGAATAATGGGTCGCCCAAGCCACGAGAAGTTATAGGAATATTTGCTTAAATCTTCATGAGCCAGCCACTGTTGCGAAAGCATTGACGCTTGCATACTTTGTCCTTGGCGAGTAAGATTTTCTTCTACTTCTTCTTGAAAAATCTTATACTTTTGTTTCATACATCCTCTTTCTGACATGCTTACTACAAAACTAAAGCACGCACTACTTTTGCTGGTGCACCATAAGCAATAACATTGTCACCCACATCACGTGTCACCACAGATCCCGCCCCAATAATGCTATTATTACCAATATGTATTCGCGGCAAAACAGTACTCCCCGCACCAATGAAACAGCACCGTCCCACATGAACCTCTCCAGCAAGCGTAGTGCCTGGGGCGATATGAGTTCCTTCATTTATACAAGTGTCATGCTCAATTATAGAACCGGTGTTAATAATAACCCCCCTGCCAATAACAGCCTGCGCACATACGCAAGCATTTGCCAAAACTTGCGTCGCAACATCTACATGCGCTGTAGTAGCCACAAAAGCTTGCTCATGCACAAGGGAAGGTGTTTTCATCCCTAACATACACAATAAATCTGATATTTCTAAACGATCTTTACCAGATGTGCCAATGGCAGCCACCCCCATATAAACATCGGGGTTCTGCATTAACCAAGAACGTAAACCTTGCTCTCCGTATAACACAGGTACGCCTTTTATAGGTGGATCTACTTTAGCGTTATCTACCACAGCGGCAACACTATGACCTTGTCTCAACAGTAGTTCATGTATAACCTTGGCATGACCTGTGCCACCCCAGATGATATATTTTTTCATGAAGCTCCTTTAGAAATAGAGACAATACGCGCCAAAATTTTGCAAACAAATGCACAATCGTCTTCTGTCATATCATAGTAACATGGCAAATTAACAGCACGTAAATACAATTCATGACTTACAACATTATGCACTTGTGGCACAAAGTCAGCTTGTAATGATAATGGTGAAAAAAAAGCCCGCCCATCAATATTATTTTCACTAAAGGTACGAAGTACCTGAGTTTGCGTTATATTACTTTCTTTGGAAAAAATTGCACTGGGCATCCAGTAACCATACTCTTGCCCATGCTGAGGTAGAGGGTTCAAAGAAATACATGGTATATCTTGCAACAGTCGAGCATAGGTAAAGAAAATTTCCCGCCTGCGCGCTATAAGCTCCGTGCATCTTTCCATTTGTGCACAACCAATAGCCGCTTGAATATTACTCATCTTGTACTTATACCCCACTTCTGTAGCCCAAAATTGACGTATATCCCCTTGAGCTCTTCCATGGTTATTTAGCATACAAACTTTCTCATACAACGTACTATCATTAGTAACAAAAGCCCCCCCTTCTCCTGTGGTTATAGTCTTAGTGCCATGAAAAGAAAAAACACCAAAAATACCACGACTACCAGCTCGCCTTCCTTCCCAATGAGATCCCAAAGCTTCTGCAGCATCTTCTATCAAATACAGATTATACTTCTTAGCTATAGCCTCTAATGCGACCATATCACATAAATTTCCATATAAATGCACAGCAAGGATAGCTTTTGTACGCGGAGTAATTGCTTCGCAAACCTTTTGTGGGTCAAGACACCATGTATCCGGCAAAATATCTACAAAAACAGGTTGTGCCCCAAGATGGACTATGGGGGCCACACTAGCTATCCAATTTGTATCAGCCAAAATGACCTCATCCCCTCGCCCAATGCCTAAAGCAGCCATACCTAAATGTAAAGCTCCTGTGGCTGATGCGGTAGCATGAACATATTTTGTACCTATATGTTCCCTAAAAAGCTCTTCAAAGCGCGCAATATAAGCATAGCACTCTTCTCCCCAACCGTTTGTAGCAGCATCGGTAGCATAACTGATTTCTAATGCAGTTATAGAGGGTTTTGCATAATAAATTTT
>CAYJHX010000411.1:0-1970 GCA_964369395.1 uncultured Desulfovibrionaceae bacterium | reverse complement strand
AAAAAACAAAGCTCTGTCGCCATGAAAAGTTATTTGAGGGTGGGAGCCCACGAAAGTGGGCGGGAGGGAACTTTTTTCAAAAAGTTCCCTCCCCTAAAACTCATCTCCTCAACTTCATTTCCCCAAGCTTTTTTGCATAAACTTACGGGTAATGGCATGGCAGAGGGCTACAGCTAAGGCATCGCTGGTATCAAGGGGCCATTCGGCTTGCTTGGCATTGAGCAAAACCTTTACCATATAAGCCACTTGGCTTTTATCGGCACGGCCCACCCCCACAATGGCTTTTTTTACCAGGGTAGGCTCATAGTCGCTAACACTGATTTCGTATCCGGCGCAGGCTGCCACAGCCACACCACGCGCTTGGCCAAGCTTTAGAGCAGAGGCAGGGTTTTTAGCGGTAAAGACTTGTTCTATAGCCGCTTCTTGGGGTTTATGATAGGCAATAACGTTTTTTAGTTCACAATAAATTTGTGCCAAACGCACAGAAAAAGGCGTACCGCTTTTACTTTGGGTGCGAATGATACCGCAATCCACAAGCTGCAATACGCCGGAATGTTCTTCAATAATACCCCAGCCCGTTACGCGCGAGCCAGGGTCAATGCCGATAATGCGCATTATTCCAATTCTGCCAGCACTTCTTCCGGCAAATCAAAGTTGGCATACACATTTTGCACATCGTCGCAATCGTCAAGGGCATTCATCAATTTGAGCACTTTACGAGCGGTATCTGCGTCAAGTTCAATGGTATTTTGCGGAATCATGGAAAGCTCTGCGGAGAGCATTTCCACTTCTGCTGCTTCCAAAGCATCACGCACAGCGGCAAAATCGGTAAGAGCCGTATGAATAGTCCATGTATCGCCATCGTCAATAACATCGTCAGCGCCGGCCTCAAGGGCCACTTCCATCATGGCATCTTCGTCGTATTTGGCTTTATCAATACTGATAACGCCTTTGCGATCAAACATAAAGGTAACACAACCGGTTTCTCCCATGGAGCCGCCGTGTTTAGTAAGCAGATGGCGCACTTCAGCCACGGTACGATTTTTATTATCGGTGGCCGTTTCTACGATAACGGCAATGCCACCGGGGGCATAGCCTTCGTAGGAGATTTCAAAAAGTTCGCCGCCGGCATCTTCGCCGGTGCCTTTGCGAATGGCGCCTTCAATTTTATCTTTGGGCAGGTTTACGGCTTTAGCCGCGGCAATGGCGGCCCGCAAACGTGCATTACCGGCGGGATCGCCCCCGGATTTTGCGGCAATGATAATTTCTTTAGCGGCTTTGGTAAAAATTTTACCGCGCTTAGCATCTTGGCGCCCTTTACGATGTTGAATGTTGGCCCATTTACTATGTCCTGCCATAATCTAACCTCTCAAATATATAAATGTTATTCAAGACTTACGCACAATTTGTTATGCGAAGTCTTTGGGAACGTTAATGATTTATTCTGTTACCGTTGGCAACGCTTCTCGCCCTTTAAAACCCGTACCAACAAAAAAAGTTTCCTTACTTTCTTGGCGCGAACTGTTGGGCTTAAAGGATTTTACTTTGTTAAAATGCTTGCGCATGGGCAAAAGCAGTTCTTGAATATCCGGCCCCATGAAAATTTTCACTATAAAAACACCGCCCGGCTTCAAATACAAGCAGGCTACCTCCAAAGCTTCTACACAAAGCTCTAGTGAGCGAGTTTGGTCGGTAAACTTTGTGCCTGTAGTGCGCGGAGCCATATCACTTATAATCACATCAAAAGGCCCAAGTTTTTGCAATTTTTCCTCAAATTCTGCCGAACGTTGAAAAACATCTTCTTGCATAAAATGAATATTTGGGGGAAAATTTGTCTCGGTGGTTTGAATGTCGCAGGCCAGCACAAAGCCTTCTTTGCCCACTTTTTCTGCCGCCCCAAGAGACCACGAGCCAGGGGCCGCACCCAAATCAAGCACTTTCATGCCACGCTTAAAGACTTTGAATTTATT
>CAYJHX010000410.1:0-2002 GCA_964369395.1 uncultured Desulfovibrionaceae bacterium | reverse complement strand
TTACGTTTTACCTTGACCTCTTTTGCCGCCATGGGGCGCGATATTCGCCTTGCCGAAGATCGTATCGAAGGCAATCGCCATTTTGTTAATAAACTCTGGAATGCCGCACGCTTTGCCCTTATGAATCTTCCTGAAGAAGAGCCTAGCCCTGTGTCTTTAGAAAATGTGCAAGGTTTACACCATCAATGGATGTTGCACCGTCTCGAAAAAGCCAAGGAAGATATGGAAAAAGCCATGGCTGACTATCGCTTTAACGATGCGGCCCTTGGTGGTTATAAATTCTTGTGGAATGAATTTTGCGATTGGTATCTTGAACTTATCAAAGCTGATATGCAAGACGAGACACGTAAAGGCGAAGCGCAATTTGTATTGTGGACGGTATTGCGCGAAACCTTACTTTTGTTGCATCCCATGATGCCCTTTGTAACAGCAGAAATTTGGCAAGCATTACCTGGAGGCGCAGGACAAGATATTGCCCTTGAGCAGTATCCTGCCGCCCGCCCCGCGTGTCGTAAAGCAAAAGAAGCCGCCCGTATGGAATTTATTCAAGGGGTTATCGTGGCTGTGCGCACCATCCGCGCAGAGCTGAATATTTCGCCTTCTTTGCGCTTAAAAGTGCTGGTGCAAGCCGAAAATACCGATCAAGAACAAATTCTTACGGCAGCGAAAGAAATGATTTGCAATCTTGCCCGTTTAGAAGAGCTTACTCTTGATGCTACGGTGGAAATTCCCAAAGCTTCCGCTTCACAAGTGGTGCAAGGATGCCAAATTATTATTCCTCTATCCGGTTCTGTAGATTTACAAGGGGAATTGGCTCGTCTTGATAAGGAAATTGGTAAAATTGACAAAGAAATGGAAGCCATTGTCAAAAAACTTTCTAATGAAAGCTTTGTAGAACGCGCTCCTGCCGAAGTTGTGCAAAAAGAACGTGACCGCGCCGCCCAAATGGAAGATGCACGTACAAAATTAGAAGCACTGCGGGCACGATTTGCTGAGGCCTTGGCTGAGTAAGAGTGTTTTTTTGTAGGGGGGAGGAAACCGCCTAGGCCCTCGATATCCGTACGGCGCGTTCCTTGCCTACGGCTACCAGCCTTTTGGGTCGGCCTTTTGTTAATGCCAAAAAGGGCTTTCCTCCCCCCTAACCCTCCTCTTTCCCCAAAACGTGTTTAATAAAAAACTCTGAGGGGAATGGAGTGGTATAACAATCTTTCATAAGACTCCTGCACAATTTATTGTGCGGAGCCTTATGGAGCGTTGACAACAGTCAATGCGACCGATAAATCAAGAGTAGGCGCAATGTACTTGCGCCGTTAAGCAATTGATTTTCGTGCCTTTTAGTCCTGCATTGTAAATTTTTTGTTTTGAAAACTTTTTTACAATTTTCACAAAATTATATTGAAAAAGTAGTTGTGCAGAACTCTCTCATTGGATAAGGGGTACATAGTACATCCCTTAAAAAAACGACCAATTTCTTTAGAAAAAGGAATTGGTCGTTTTTTTAAGGATAGAAAATTTTTCTTAGCGCATGAAAATAGAGCGTGTTTTGAAGAGAATAAGAAAAAGTGCGATACTTCTATTTAATATAATTAGGAATATTGATAAAAACTTCCCTTGTGTAACTGATAATACGCTCCATAAGCCATGGCAGAGCCAGCAAAAGGGCAATGAACATGGACACGACCTTTGGAATGAAGGTCAAGGTCATTTCTTGAATTTGCGTGGCCGCTTGGATGATACTGACTACCACGCCCACGGTGAGCCCTACGCCCAGCATGGGCAAGGCCATCATCAGACACAATTCGATGGCTTGGCGTCCAAAACCAATAACAAATTCTGGTGTCATATCTTTTCTCCTGTTTTTTCCGCTTTTACTACAATATTTTTGCTATTAATGTATGTTGATAAAGACGCGTTTTGGTAGAGGATGGGGGGGGTGGGGGGGAGGGGACCCCGTTTGGGGGGTTGCAAAAAGGGGTCCGTGCCCCCCCAAAAAAAACGGCTA
>CAYJHX010000409.1:0-2009 GCA_964369395.1 uncultured Desulfovibrionaceae bacterium | reverse complement strand
TTCTTTTTACCGAAATTGAAGGCGGCTTTGTACTAAAGGGCATCACCGAAAAAGGTAGTACCTTGCTCGAAAAATGCTCCTTACCCGCAGCCGAAGCCGCACAGGCTGACGCTGTGCCTGAAGCACACAAAAAAGCCGCAGCTAGCCTTGAAAAAGCGCCGGATCTTTCCGCCGCTAAAGAAAGCCTCGCAGCGTTGTTCGATGATACCACGTTTTGGGAAAGACAAACGGCCCATTGCTTGTCTTGCGGCGCTTGTACCTACATTTGCCCCACCTGCTATTGCTTTAACATTACCGATGAAGGTGATGGACTTTGCGAAGAAGGCGGCAAACGCTTGCGCACTTGGGACAATTGCATGGCCTCACACTTTACGCGCGAAGCCAGCGGGCATAATCCTCGCACCTTAAAGGCGTACCGTATGCGTAACCGTGTGTCGCATAAGTTTAGCAACTATCCCACGGTATGGGCAGACAACTTTTCTTGTAATGGTTGTGGACGCTGTATCTCTCAGTGTCCGGTGCATCTTGATATACGTTCCATTGTGTTGGCTTCCATAGCCACCGCCAAAGCGTAAGGAGGGGGGAGCATGAGCACAAAGAAATCCACGAGCGCAACGAAGAAGGCACCACGCGGCAGAAAGCCTGCGGCAGCAAAAACAGCTGCACCTAAAGCACCAGTAGCAACAGCCCCTTCCCCCGTTGAAGAAAAGGTTGCTCAGGCACCCGCATCGAATACAGAACAAGCCAAGACAGGCCAAACAGCGTCGTCGGCGCCATCGGCCCTTTCGCAAAGCGAAGTTGTGCCACCGGCTAAAGCTTCGGCCGTTACCCCTGCTGTGAAAAAAACAGCGGCTCCTGCGGTGAAAGAAGCTAAAGCTCCGGTGGTTAAAGAAACAACAACCCCCGCGGTGAAAGCTTCTGCTACGCCGGCAGTCAAAAACGTCAGTACCCCTGCCGTGAAAGAAAAAGCCGAAGTAGCAGTAAAAGAAAGTACCGAAATGGTGGTGAAAGAGAACGCCGAAGTGCCTGTCGTGAAAGAAAAAGCTGCTGTGCCAGCTAAAAAGGAAGAACCTCAGGTGTCTACAAAAGAAAAAACATATACTCCCATCAATTTAGGACCAAACCCCTATTTGCCTCATGTGGCAACGGTTTTAGAAGTGGTGGAAGAAACACATAATATTAAAACATTCCGCGTGGTCATCGACGATGCCGAAGTCATGCGTAATTTTACCTTTGAGGCCGGACAGGTAGGTCAGCTTTCGCTTTTTGGCGCTGGCGAATCCACCTTTGTTATTAACAGCCCGCCTTCTAACAAAGACTATCTGCAATTTTCTGTCATGCGCACTGGCGAAGTGACTGAAGCCTTGCACAAACTTTCCGCTGGCGACAAAGTGGGCGTGCGCGCCCCCCTTGGTAAGCCCTTCCCCCGCGAAGATTGGAAAGGGAAAGATATCTTCTTTGTGGGCGGTGGCATAGGCATGGCTCCCATCCGTACTATTATGCTGGATGTGCTAGAGCATAAAGCAGATTACGGTAAAGTGAGCTTGCTCTATGGTGCCCGTAGCCCTAAAGATATGGCTTTTAGCTATGAGCTGGAAGACTGGAAAAATAATCCCGACTTGGATTGTCACTTAACCATCGACAATCCCTTTGAAGGCTGGAACGGCCTTGTGGGGCTTATTCCTAATATTCTTACAGAACTGAACCCTGACCCCAAAAAGACCATTGTGGTGCTCTGTGGCCCGCCCATCATGATTAAATTCACCGTGCAGGCTTTAGAAAAAATGAACTTCCCCGATGAAAGCATCATCACCACCTTGGAAAAACGTATGAAATGCGGTATCGGTATTTGCGGCCGCTGTAACATTGGCAGCGAATACGTGTGCGTTGACGGCCCTGTATATTCTTGGGCGCAGTTAAAGCAATTACCACCAGAATTATAAGAGAGTCTTTGAAGAGGTTTTTATGGGTGTTTTTGTGGGGGAGGGAACTTTTTGAAAAAAAGTTCC
>CAYJHX010000408.1:0-2037 GCA_964369395.1 uncultured Desulfovibrionaceae bacterium | reverse complement strand
TCTTGATGAGACAAATCTTATCATTCTCAACAACTTCCGCTACATAACACTACAAAGAACGTCTTACCAAGGAGCGTCTATGAAAGTTGCAAGCAAAATCTTACTGCCCATGTGTAGTATTATCCTTTTAGGCATGGTTTTTATTGCCTATACTACCTATGAAATGAGTTCGGAAAACATGACCGAAGCGCAGCAAGAGTTGAATATTATGGCGGTGAACAACACCATCTCGGAGCTTACCGGTATTCACGAGTTTAACGTACTCAACGCCATCTCCCTTTCACAAACGGGGCTCTTACAACCCTACCTCGCCGGCACTCCTGAAGAAGTTACTGCCAATACTCAAGGCGCCATAGATCGCATTGTTAATATGCGTAATACCTATAGCTATGCCATGCTTGGTATTATCAATACCAAGGGCATTACTTTGCGCCATACCGAAAAAGATATGATTGGCAAAGACTTTTCCAAAGACTATATGTTCACCAATGCCATGCAAGGCCATGTGACTGCCGGTGCGCCGTTCTTGTTTAAAGGTCGTGTGGTCTATGCTGTGTCTTCCCCTGTATATAAAACAGGCACCAAAGACATTATTGGCGTAGTCTTTAACGTCACCTACCTTGATGACTCTTTTAGCAAAAGAATTCCCCTTGGCAAAAAGGGCTCCTTTATGGTGGCCGACAGAAATGGTTCTGTATTTTTAAGTAGCAATGCTGCCAATGTGTTAAAAATGAACCTGTCCGATACTCCTTGGGGCAAAACCATCATGCAAAGTAAGTCGGGCAATCTAAATTTTGACCTCAACGGTGAACAAAAATTTGCCTACTATGACGAGCAACAAGATACAGGCTGGATTGCCGTTGCTGCCCTCGACGTGGCCGAAGCCAATGCCTCCAGCCTTGATATTGGCCAAAAGATTTTTGGCATTGCCGCCCTCGTAACCATCATCATCGTGCTTGTTACAGGCTTCTGTGTCTTTAATTTACGCAAATCTTTACTGGCTTCCGTTAATTTTGCTCAAGATATTGCCCAAGGCAAGCTTGATGCCACCATCAAAAAAAACAGCAAGGATGAAATGGGCATGTTGGCAGAATCTTTACAAGGTATTTCGCAAGTTTTACGCTCCATTATTGCGGAATACAGCAAGTTAGAATCAGCCATAAAACACGGTGATTTGCTCGCCAAATCTGACGCGAGCAATTTTAAAGGCGATTTTGCTTCGCTTATTCAAGGCACCAATGCCATTATTGATAACTATATAACTGTCATCAACAATATACCTTCCCCTGTGGTGGTACTCGACAGCAGTTTAAAAGCCAAATACGTCAATACGGCGGGCATTACCTTGGCCGGTGCACACTATCGCGATAAAGCCTGCAAAGAGCTCTTTAACCGCGAAGACGACTCCACTTCTAGTGACGGCCTACAAAAAGCGTTACACACCAAACAGCCTCAACGTGGCGAAACCAAAGCGCATCCTCAAGCAGGAAGTCTGGACATTGTCTACAATGCCATTCCTTTGCTTGATGAAAAATCGCGCGATATTAACGCCGTACTACAACTGGTCACCGACGTAACCGCCTTTAAAGCCACCCAGCAAACCATTATGCACGTGGCCGAGCAAGCCACGGAAATTTCTTCGCAAGTGGCCAGTGCCTCTCAAGAGTTAAGCTCTCAACTAAGATATTCCGGTGAAATTGCTACCATTCAGGCAGACCGCACAGCCACGGCTACCTCCATCATGAATACCATGAATGATGATGTGAACCTTATGGCCAGCATGGCTCAAGAAGCCTCAGAAGTATCCGAGCAAGCGCGCACCGAAGCTATTACCGGCGCCGATGTGGTAGATAAAGCCGTTACCAGCATTGGAGCTGTGGAGGCTCAATCTGAAAAACTCAAAGAAGGTATGGAAAAGCTTAATGAAAGCGCCAATGCCATCAACGAAGTTATTATTACCATTGGCGATATCGCCGATCAAACCAACTTGCTGGCCCTCAATGCCGCCATCGAAGCCGCACGCGCTGGCGAATCGGG
>CAYJHX010000407.1:0-2038 GCA_964369395.1 uncultured Desulfovibrionaceae bacterium | reverse complement strand
ACAAAATGCTCAATAAAGTAAAAAAGCTTTCATACCTTGGCATAAAAGCTTTTTAAGAAAAATAATATTCTAAAATATACATTTAGGGCTATTGTAATACTTTTTTCTTAAAAAAATCAAATTTTTCATTGCGACTATGAGCCCTACTTTGACATGCGCACGATACACACGCCCCGGCGCATTTGCACGAATGCTCTTTCATAAAAAGCACCCTATTTCCTTGATGCCCCAACTGTACACCTTGTTCGCCTTTAAAGATAAGATTGCGTGAGGGCACATCTTCATAGCAACGCTTAAACGACTGACAATACGAATCGTTCATAGGATGTAGCTGACGTACATCCAAAAAAATGCGAGCATTATCCGCTTGCGCTTCACTGATGAGGGCAGAAAAATCTTCTGCATAATGTTGAGTGAAAGCACCGGCAAGGGTAATATGCACGCCGGTAACGCTTTTACGCATGGACATGGTGAATGGTTGTTGCATAATGGACTCCTTAAATCTCAAACTGGCTTATCAAAAGGGGATATATTCTTCATACAGCTATCGCACAGAGTTGATATAAATCGGGTACAACCTTCTTATGCGACTATCCTCATGCTTCGTAAACCCCTACGAAATGAATTACGTAAAGGCCTCTATGCGGTGTTCAAACACACGAGAGGAGAAATGTGTTTGAACACCTATTTTGTTATCTTTTCTATGTGCAATTACATACAATATTCTATGGCAACGTCGCTTTTATTTTGCCGACGAAAGCACTTTCTTTACAAAATCATCAATGGCGCCTTTTTCAGATTGAGGGTCACCATCAATTTTTAACGTATCTATAACTTCTGCGCCCATGGCAGTGAGTTTTTGTTCAATGGAATCCACAGCACCGCAAAAATATGTGTAGCTACTATCACCACAACCAAAAACAGCCGTTTGTTTGCCTTGAGCATTTATATCGTCAAACTCATCAAAAAGAGGAATAAAATCATCCTGAAGCTCAATTTCATCATCTCCCCATGTGGAGCAACCAAACAAAATAAGGTTATAGTCATCGCATAACCCTTTGGCAGTAACGCTATCAGCGCTTTCATTGGTCACAGTATATTCTGCTGCAACAAGTTGTTTTTCGATGTGAGAAGCCACAAATTCCGTATTTCCTGTGGTGGAACCATAAACAATTAAAGCTTTTTTCATAAATTCTCCTTACGATGAGTTATGTTTGGCCTTCCAAACAATGAGAATGATATTCAAGTTCATAGTCAAAGGCAAGTGTTTTTTCTCATTTTCCATAAAAAAACCCCTATCGGGCGCATACCAGATAGGGGCAAACAAAATTTTAATATATAATTATAATGTGTTAACTAAAATTTAAGCAAAAAAACTCTCAGGAAATATTAGTTTCAGCAATTTGCTAAAAACTGCTACTTTGGGGTTATCTGCCAAAAAGACATCACAAATCAGCTTTCCGTAGCAGCTGCTTCTTGCGCTTGTGCCAGTTGCGACTCAAGTTGCGTCAATTCTGTTTGTAGCTGCTCCACACGCGCATTGGCTGCCACATCTCCTGTATTGACGGCTTGTCCGCTTATCGAGGCTAGTTCGCTAGATACTTGCTGAATTTGCTTTTCTAATTGTTCAATGACATCAGCGCTAGATTGCGTCGAAGAGCCACCACCACTTTTGGCGCCATCACCACCTGAACTGCTGGTTCTATGCTTATCAAGGATGGCAGAAAATTCTTGAGACAGCGTGAGTTCTGTATCTTCCTCTTCAGATGTAGAACTACCGATAAGCGATTGGGCCATTGCATCAGCATAGCTTTGCGCTTTCGAAAGTTTTTCTTGCTCATCTAAGAGAGATTGTTCGTACATCGCGCGTGCTTCAGAAGAAATATTCAACGTGTCGCCCTGCCCTTTGGAAACTATGGGCTGAGATTTACTGCTATAAGAATTTTGATACGTATTTTGAATGGCAAAAATATCTGCATTATTTGATATTTGCATACATCTCTCCTTACAGAATAATTGGGAGGAAAAATATTCCACC
>CAYJHX010000406.1:0-2044 GCA_964369395.1 uncultured Desulfovibrionaceae bacterium | reverse complement strand
TTTAAATGGGTTATGAAGGCCAAAGCTCGTGGCGCCAAAGTTATTCACGTTGACCCACGCTTTACCCGTACTTCAGCTCAATCAGACATTTATGCTTGCTTGCGCCCCGGTACTGACGCCGCCTTCATTGGTGGAAACATCAAATACATTCTCGACAATAAAAAATATTTTGCCGAGTATGTGACAGAATATACCAACGCTGCTTTCATCGTCGCTGAAGGCTTTGATTTTAAAGATGGTTTATTCTCTGGTTATGATCCTAAAACACGCAAGTACGATAAGGCCACTTGGGTGTTTGAAAAAGACTCTAAGGGCATGCCCAAACGTGATATGACGTTGAAAAATCCTCGTTGTGTGCTCAACTTGCTCAAAAAGCATTTTGACCGCTACGACATTGACACCGTTAGCAATATCACCGGCACTCCCAAGGAAGATTTGCTCAAAGTATACTCAACTGTAGCCTCTACCGGTGTAAAAGACCGTGCGGGTACCGTTATGTATGCGCTTGGCCAAACCCAAAGTACCATTGGTGTACAAAGAATTCGTGCCCTTGCTATCATGCAGCTTTTGCTTGGTAACATCGGTATCTGCGGTGGTGGCGTTAACGCTCTGCGCGGCGAGCCCAACGTACAAGGTTCCACCGACCACGCTATTCTTTACCACTATTTGCCAGGGTATTTGCCTGTGCCTCGCGCTGGTCGCACCACGCTTGATGCGTATATGAAGGCCGCTACCCCTGTAACCCACGACCCCATGTCGGCTAACTGGTGGGGAAATACGCCTAAATATGTGGTAAGCCTACTCAAAACTTGGTACGGCGACGCCGCCACCAAGAAAAACGAGTTTGGCTATCAATGGCTACCTAAAGTAGATGACGGTGCTAACCGCGACGTCTTACACATGATTGACGCCATGTATAATGGCACCATCAAGGGCTACTACTGTATTGGTCAAAACCCCTGTGGTTCTTTGCCCAATGCCAATAAAGTACGCCAAGCCATGACCAAACTAGACTGGATGGTACACGTTAACATTTTTGATAACGAGTCCGCTTCCTTCTGGAAAGGCCCCGGCATGGATCCTAAAAATATCAAGACCGAGTGTTTCCTCTTGCCCGCTTCGGCCAACACCGAAAAGCAAGGTAGCCAAGCTAACTCTGGCCGCTGGATGCAATGGCTACACAAAGCCACCGATGCCCCCGGTGACTGTTTGACCACCGGCGCCATTGCTTTGCGCGTTATGGAAAAACTCAAAGAGTTGTATAAAAAAGACGGCGGTGCTTTCCCCGAGCCTATCCTTAACCTTCGCTACGATTATAGCGATGGCAAGGGTGAGTTTGATATGGTGAAAGTGGCTCGTCGTATCAACGGTGAGTTTGAAAAAGATACCACCGTTAACGGCAAAGCCTTCAAAAAAGGGCAACCTGTACCCGGCTTTGGCCTCTTACAAGCTGACGGTTCTACCTCTGGCGGTAACTGGCTCTGTTCCGGTAGCTTTGCTGCCGACGGCACTAACCTTATGGATCGCCGTGGTAAAGAAGACCCCACAGGTCTTGGCCTTTACCCCAACTGGACATACGCTTGGCCTGTCAACCGCCGCGTAGTGTACAACCGCGCTTCTGTGGATAAAAAGGGCAACCCCTTCAACCCCAAACGCGCACTTCTTGCATGGAAAGACGGCAAGTGGGTAGGCGACGTGCCCGACGGCCCATGGCCACCCATGGGTGATAAGGGCGGTAAATTGCCCTTTATCATGAAGCCCGACGGTGTGGGTTCGCTCTTTGGCCCCGGCCTTGGCGACGGCCCCTTCCCCGAGCACTATGAGCCTTTAGAAAGCCCGCTGGACAAAAACCTTATGTCCAAGCAGTATAATAGCCCTATTATTACTGTGTTTAAGGGCCCCCTAGACAAAGTGGCCTCTGCAGACCCAGCCTATCCGCTGGTTATGACCACCTACTCCGCCACCGAACACTGGTGTTCTGGCGCTTTAACCCGTTGGCAAAGCTGGCTTGTAGAAGCCATGCCTCAAGCCTATGTGGAAATGA
>CAYJHX010000405.1:0-2055 GCA_964369395.1 uncultured Desulfovibrionaceae bacterium | reverse complement strand
GGGAGGATGGGGGGCTTGGGGGGCAGGAGGACCCTTTTTGGCGCTAGCAAAAGGGCCCTCCTTCCCCCCAAAAAGTCTCCTCAAAGCTACATTTTCTTTTCCATCTTTGCCCAACTGTCTTTCAAAGTTACGATACGATTAAACACAGGCTTATCTTCTGTGCTATCAGTATCAGCGCAAAAATAGCCTAGACGTTCAAATTGCATTCTATCCCCAGCTTTATAGTGGCGCATGGCGGGTTCGCAAAAGGCTGTCACCGTTTTTAAAGAGTCGGGATTTAAATTATCTAAAAACGACTGTCCTTCTTCCACATTTTGCGGATTTTCTGTAGCAAACAAATGTTCATACAAGCGCACTTCCAGCGGTGCCGCATGGGAGGCGCTAACCCAATGAATAGTACCGCGTACTCTGCGCCCATCTTCGGTTTTGCCACCACGACTTTCAGGATCGTACGTGCAGCGCAACTCCACCACATTGCCCTCGGCATCGCAAATGGCCTCTTGGCACGTTATGTAGTAGGCATAGCGCAAGCGCACTTCATTGCCCACATAGAGGCGATGATATTTTTTAGGCGGATCTAAGCGAAAATCGTCGCGCTCAATATACAATTCTTTAGTAAAAGGCATGATGCGCGAACCATAGCTAGCATCTTCGGGATGATACGGCATATCTAAATCTTGAGGCATATCCGCAGGATTTTCCGGATAATTGGTAATAACCACTTTAATAGGGTCAAGCACAGCCATAACACGTGGCGTATGAGCATTTAAATATTCGCGCTGGCAAAATTCGAACAGCGAATAATCCACAGTAGAATCAGCCCTTGCAACACCAATACGTGCGCAAAAATCCTTTAAAGCTTCAGGAGGGACACCGCGACGACGCAAACCGCTGATAGTGGGCATGCGCGGGTCATCCCAGCCTTGTACATGCCCTTCTTGCACTAATTGAATGAGTTTGCGCTTGGACAAAATGGTATAGCCCATTTGCAAGCGAGCAAATTCAATTTGTTGTGGGCGATAAATACCTAAATTTTCTAATACCCAATCGTATAATTCTCTATTATTTTCAAATTCCAAAGAGCATAGAGAATGGGTGATTTTTTCCAAAGAATCAGAAATACAATGGGTAAAATCGTACATGGGATAAATACACCAAGCATTTCCTGTACGATGGTGATCTTCATGCCGAATACGATACAGCGTAGGGTCACGCATAACGATATTGGCAGCTGACATATCTATTTTTGCCCGCAGTACATGCGCACCATCAGGAAATTCGCCAGCGCGCATACGTCGGAAGAGATCTAGATTTTCTTCGATAGTACGTTCTCTATAAGGGCTATTTTTACCAAGAACCGAAAAAGAGCCGCGCATTTCGCGAATTTCTTCGGCGCTGCAGGAATCGACATAGGCCTTACCAGCAAGGATGAGCTGTTCGGCAAAGCTATAAAGTTGTTCGAAGTAATCAGAAGCAAAAAATTCACGCTCTTGCCAATCGCCACCCAACCAGCGCACATCTTCGCGAATGGAATCCACGTATTCTGTTTCTTCCTTGGTGGGGTTGGTATCGTCAAAACGCAAGTTAAACTTACCAACAAAATCTTGAGCTATGCCGTAGTTTAAGAAAATAGACTTCGCATGCCCAAGATGCAAATAGCCATTGGGTTCCGGCGGAAAACGCGTATGCACTCGCCCCTCAAAACGCTGAGAAGCATTGTCTGCCATAATACGTGTACGAATAAAATCTGCGCCGCTTTCCTCTGTCACCTTAGGAGAAGTATTTTCACTCATGCCTAATCCTTTCTGCTGATAAAAATGAAGCAAGAATTTTAGCGTAGAAAAGGCACAAGGTCAATCATTCTTCAAAAGCTATTCTTGAAACGTAAATCGGTAAAAGGATTTAGTATTTTTTTGGGGGAAAGGAGAACCCTTTTGCTAACGCCAAAAAGAGTTCTCCTTTCCCCCAAACCCCCTATCCTCTCCCAAAACGCGTTTATTTTCGACGCAGTCATTGAAGATAGAGGACTTCTGGTCCATGCCGAAAGAAAAAACA
>CAYJHX010000404.1:0-2060 GCA_964369395.1 uncultured Desulfovibrionaceae bacterium | reverse complement strand
AAAAAAGAATATATTCGCCAATTCCCCGGACGTATTGCCGGACGTACCACCGATGTGGATGGTAAAACGGGCTATGTATTAACATTGCAAGCGCGTGAACAGCATATCCGTCGTGCTAAAGCTACGTCAAACATTTGTTCTAATCAGTCCTTATGTGCTTTGCGTAGTGTGATGTATGTGTCTCTTTTGGGTACCGAAGGTTTACAGCGTGTGGCCTTGCTTGGCATGGAAAATGCGCGTTATGCGGCAGAACAATGGAAAAGCGTGCGCGGCGTAAGCTTGTTGCACGATGCGCCTTATGGCAATGAATTTGCTTTGGTGCTGCCTTGTTCAGCAAAAATACTGGCAGAAAAAATGCTTAAGAAAGGTTTTGCCATCGGTTATCCTGTAGAGCGCCATTATGAAGGTATGGATGACGTTCTTTTGGTGGCCTGCACAGAAAAAACCACTAAAGAACAAGTGGACGCACTTATCAGCGCAGTAAAAGGAGTTTTAGCATGAAAACATTGTTTGAAAAATCCGTAAAAGGGCGTACCGGCGTATTGCCGCACGCACCAAGTAAAACGGCTCAAGACATGTTGCCAGCAGAACTTTTGCGTCAACAACCTTTGAATATGCCTGAACTTTCTGAACTGGATGTGGTGCGCCATTTCACCTTGCTTTCGCAACAAAACTACAGTGTAGATAGCAATTTTTATCCTTTAGGGTCTTGTACCATGAAGTACAATCCCAAATTTACCGAAGCCATGGGCGCTTTGCCGGGTTTTGCCAACATTCACCCCGCGTTAGCCCAATTGCCTGGTGGAGAAGTCTTAACGCAAGGTGCCTTAGAGTGCATTTGGCATTTTGAGCAGCTTATGTGCGAAATTACAGGTATGGCTGGGTATACCATGCAACCTATGGCTGGCGCTCATGGCGAATTTACCGGCGTACAGCTTATTGCCGCTTATCATCGCGATAGAGGCAATAAAAAAACCAAAATTATTTGCCCTGATGCTGCCCACGGCACCAACCCTGCTTCAGCAGTACTTGGTGGTTACGAAGTGGTAAACATTGTGTCTAAAGACGGCATCATTGATCCGGAAGCCTTGGTGGCAGCGCTAGATGACGATGTAGCCGGCATTATGATGACTTGTCCCAACACCTTGGGTATTTTTGAAGACCACTTAGAGCTTATTGTAGAAAAAATGCGTTCTGTGGATGCTTTACTTTATTACGATGGCGCCAATATGAATGCCATTATGGGTAAAATGCGTGTGGGCGATGTGGGCTTTGACGTGGTGCATTGGAATGTGCATAAAACGTTGGGTACACCGCACGGTGGCGGTGGCCCAGGTTCCGGCCCCGTAGGTGTTTCTGAACGCCTTGTACCGTATTTACCCATTTCTCGCGTAGAAAAGAAAGAAGACGGTTCTTTTGGTCTTGGCTATGATTATCCTAAGTCCATTGGGTATATTGCGCCTTTTTATGGCTCTTTTAGCATCTTCTTGCGTGCCTATGCCTATGTGTTGCGCCTTGGCGCCGAGGGCTTAACTCGCGCTTCTGAGCATGCTGTTTTAAATGCCAACTATTTGAAAAAGCTTGTGGAAGATTTTCTTGCCATACCGTATCCGCGTATTTGTGCCCATGAGTTTGTGGCTTCTGCGCCAGAAGGAACACGTGCACTGGATATAGCCAAGGGGCTTTTGGATAGAGGCTATCATGCACCTACAGTGTATTTTCCGCTCATCGTACCGGAATGCCTTATGATTGAGCCTACAGAAACGGAAAATAAGCAAACTATGGATGAATTTGCTGCTGTTTTACGCGAAGTGGTAGCGCTTGGCTTAGCTGATCCCGAAGCTTTGCAGGCGGCACCTACGCGCACGCCTGTGCGTCGTTTGGATGAAGCTGCTGCGGCAAGAAATATGGTTTTAACTGAAGATATGGCTTCATAGTCTACTGAAAAATGAGCGTATGAAACTATGGTTCCAATCTTTTTATAGGTTGTTTAACGTAGTCATATATATGTAAATAGAGCGCTTCTGTCTACTATCTAGGCAGAAGCGCTTTTTTATATA
>CAYJHX010000403.1:0-2086 GCA_964369395.1 uncultured Desulfovibrionaceae bacterium | reverse complement strand
GCCAAATTATCAGAAACCAAAGGCCCCGCCGCCAAAACCACCTGCGTAAAATCTTGCAAAGCCGCGTCTTCAAGGCTTTGTATTTGTGCATACTGCACAGTGATAAGCGGATTTGATTCTACGGCTTGCGTCATCTGCTTTGCAAAAAGTTCTCTATCCACCGCCAGCGCTTTACCTGCAGGCACCGCCGTGGCGTCGGCATAGCGCATAAAGGCGCTGCCAAGCTCTCGCAATTCTTGTTTTAAAAGCCCGATACCTGAAGCCAACTCATTGGAACGCAACGAATTAGAACATACTAGCTCTGCCATATCTTGTAAGTGATGTGCCGGAGACATATGCTGAGGCTTTTGTTCAAACAAGCACGAAGCTATACCGTATTTTGCCAAGGTAAGGGCGCATTCCGTACCGGCAAGGCCGCCACCGATGATGGCTATAGTGGGTTGTGACATAGGTTTTCCTTACGAAATAAGTATGAAATACGTGTCGCAGATACAAGGCATCCACACACATAAAGATATCAGCGTGCGCATACAATGCACCCACATAATCCCTTGACTTTTTACAGGAAAAGGGCAAGCATGTCTATCTCTTTTCCAAATTAGACTTTTGTCAACACTCCATAAGACCCTGCACAGTACCGTGTGTATCGGGCTTGGTTATGCGAGGTATCTATGCAGCATCTCTGGTCAAAAAATTGGGAACACCCGTGGCAAGAACGCCGATTAGCCCCGCCAGAACGCGCCCTTGACGTGCGTTCGCCTTGGGATAGAGATTATGCGCGTATTATCCATTCAGCGGCCTTTCGACGTTTGCAATCAAAAACGCAGGTCATTGACCTTGGTCAAAGCGATTTTTATCGTACCCGCCTGACTCATTCCATGGAAGTGGCGCAAGTCAGCTCGGGCATGATTAAGTTTTTAGCCAAGCGCCATGCCGACACCCCTATAGCCAACGCGCTGCCCGACAGCCGTCTACTCTCTGCCATTTGCCTTGCCCACGACCTTGGGCACCCCCCCTATGGGCACGGCGGCGAGACGGCTCTCAATTTTTGCATGCGTCACCATGGCGGTTTTGAAGGAAATGGACAAACGCTGCGAATTCTTTCCTTATTAGAGCAATATACCGAACACAATGGCCTCAATCCCACACGCCGCCTTTTACTGGGAATACTCAAGTACCCCGCCCCCTACTCTGCCCTTGTTAATGCTAATGCCTACGGCACAGAAAATCTTTATCCGCGCTGGCTTTTTAGCTCAAAAACAGCGCTACCTCCCAAGTGCTATCATGATACAGAGCAAGATGTGGTGGACTGGGTCATGGAGCCTCTGGGCGCCTTTAAAGACGTTTTTTGTACTGCGCACCCCACAGAAACTCATAAAAAAACTCAGCATATGTCTTTAGATGCTTCCATTATGGATTTATCCGATGATATTTCTTACGGCCTACACGATTTAGAAGATGCTGTAGCCATGGGTATGCTTACGCGAGATATGTGGGAAGAATATATTGAAGGTAAAGAAGACATTTTTACAGCTTGCGGCTTATCCTCTTTAGAGGTGGCAAACGATATTTTTCATAAAGCAGAGTACCGACGCAAAACACGCATTGGCGAGCTTGTGCACTATCTTATCACCCACACCCACGTGGTTGAAAGTGGTATTGATAGTCATTGTCCTCTAATAAACTACCGTGCACGCTTTGAAGATGCCGCCGCTGGCTTGCAAAGTCTTATGGGGGATTTGGTCTTTGATTTAATTATCTCTTCGCCCAATTTGCAAATGCTCGAATTTCGCGGGCGTAAAATCGTGGTGGAACTTTTTGATGTTTTTGCCGCCAATCCACAAAAACTCTTGCCTTTGGCAGTAAAAAAAACCTTTAATGCCGTGGAAGACGCGGATGCCCAAATGCGCGTACTTTGCGATTACATTGCCTGCATGACCGACGCTTCAGCAGCGCGCCTTCACGAAAAGCTTTTCTTCGCCGGCAAAGGCTCTATTTTTGATAAATATTAAAAAGGCAAATTTCTGGGAGGCGCTGCCTCCCACACCCTCCGCCAAAGGGGATAATCCCCTTTGGAAACCTTGAT
>CAYJHX010000402.1:0-2092 GCA_964369395.1 uncultured Desulfovibrionaceae bacterium | reverse complement strand
ACGATTTGCTCTAAATAGCCTGCAGAAATATTTTCTTCTCGTGCCAATTCTTTTAACTGTACTAATTTTCCTGAAGGATTTGATGCCAAGTGAACAAGAAAACGTAAACCGTAACGCGTCCGCGTTGAAAACCTCATAATAACTCCTAAAAAAACCCAACCTTAAACATGCGAGTACTCACATGTAAGGCGTTTATGATACGCTACTTAGTCGCTTTTTTTGCCCAACCATTACACTAAATTTTCTTGCCCAAGGGGGTCTACAATGAGATAGTAGACAACTTTGCAAAAATCCATCTTGGTAATTGAGAACAAAATGCCTGCTAGACCAGCGTTTCCTTATCTACAAGTTAAAACACAAACAATTCTTGTTAGGCATCCTTCACACGCCAAATACGAGCCCCTACGGCACTCAATTTGGCTTCAATATGCTCATAACCTCTATCTAAATGGTAAATACGTTGAATACGTGTTTTACCTTGCGCTGCAAGACCTGCCAAAACAAAAGCAGCACTTGCCCGCAAATCTGATGCCATGACGGGCGCACCTTTAAGTGCTTTCACTCCGCGAACAGTAGCAATTCGCCCCGAAACAGAGATATCTGCCCCCATGCGTGCCAATTCCGGCACATGCATAAAACGATTTTCAAAAATACTTTCTTCCACAATGGAATTACCTTGTGCAAGAGTCATGAGCGCCATGAGCTGCGCTTGCATATCGGTGGGAAAACCAGGATAAGGCTGAGTGCGAATATCTATACCGCATAAGCCTTGCACGCCTTGGGGACAATAAACCCGTGTGCCCTGCTCGCTGTGTTCAAAATGCAAACCCATACCTTGCATTTTATCAAGCACCTTTTCTAAGGCTTGGCAAGGGCAATGCTTCACAAATAAATCCCCGCCGGTAATGGCCGCAGCCACTAAAAAGGTTCCAGCTTCAATGCGGTCTGGCATAATGGTGTAATTTACGCCGTGCAATTTTGAAACACCTGTTACCCGTATAGAGCTCGTGCCCGCGCCTTCAATTTTAGCACCGCAGGCCACAAGATAATTGGCTAAATCCACAATTTCCGGTTCACGCGCCACGTTTTCTAAGATGGTTTCACCCTCAGCTAATACGGCAGCCATAAGCACATTTTCTGTGCCGCCTACTGTGGGCATATCAAAGCTTATATGAGCTCCGCGAAGTTTGTCGCAGTGCCCTATGATATAACCATTTTCCAGTTCAAAACGCGCACCCATTTTTTCAAAACCCTTAAGATGCTGGTCTACAGGGCGATCGCCAATGGCACAACCACCTGGCAAGGCTACCTTAGCTTTGCCAATACGCGCAAGCAAGGGGCCCAAGCACAACACAGAAGCCCGCATGGTTTTAACCAAATCGTAAGGGGCTTCAGGGTGCAATGTATCGGGATTTATTTGCGCCTCTCCCTCGGAAAACTGAGCTTTACATCCCAAAATATTGAGGAGTTTTATTGTCGTGTGTATATCCCGCAAATTGGGTACGTTTGAAAAAGTTGTGGGGCTTTCAGCTAAAATAGAAGCAAAAAGAATAGGAAGAGCCGCATTTTTCGAACCACTTACAACTATTTCCCCCTTAAGGGCAACACCGCCCTCAACAACAAGACTATCCATAAAATCTCCATCAAATATATTTGTTCCCCTCTTGTATAGAATTTTGTTAGAAAAATCCATAGCTACCTAGTACTAATTCCTAAAAACATTCACATAAAATGCTTTAGCATGAAATGAATTTAATACTTTATAATTACATATGTTTTGCAACTAAAGAAATATTTTTTGCCCCAAAGGAGAAAAAAGACTTGCCAAAAGACAAAGTACAGTATAAACACTTTCTTCTACGGACGGCGGATGTAGCTCAGTAGGTAGAGCACCTGGTTGTGGCCCAGGTGGCCGTGGGTTCAAGTCCCATCATTCGCCCCACCAAAAAAATATAAATGGCTTGTTACAGAAAATGTGACAAGCCATTTTTTTGTGGTGCTCAAACGGATTCGGGATTCTGGGTTCTTCACCAAAAAGGCTCTTCACCAAAGATAGGGGCAACAAGACCCGGTATGTGTTTTCTAACGGTTA
>CAYJHX010000401.1:0-2107 GCA_964369395.1 uncultured Desulfovibrionaceae bacterium | reverse complement strand
TTTTTTTGATTACAATTTGACTTTTGCATAAGAGTACAATACCTTGTAAAAAATAAAGAAAGGTATGGAGGTATTATGCAACAACGTACACTTTCCACTATAATGTTTACTTGTTTGGCTTTTTTAGCATTATTACCTGCTCATATGAGTTTGGCGGCCACTGGCGCTACTATTGCTAAAGTTATTGCCATAACTCCCGGTGTCGTGCTCGAGCGCCAAGGGCAAACACACAATGTAGCTTTAAAAGATTCATTGTTTGTACATGACGTCATACGCACCAATGCCACAGGTAAGGTGCAGCTTTTTTTTAACGATGACAGCGTTGTGACCATTGGCGTCAACAGTATTTTTTCCATATCTGATTACTCCCACTCACAACGAAAATCTTTTAAATCTCATCTAAATCAAGGCTTTGCACGTTTTGTTACGGGTGTTATTGTAAAAAACAATCCCGAAGCGTTTACTGTGCGCACACCACAAGCAACAGCCGGTATTCGTGGTACCACTTTAGCGGTGCAAGTCTTTGGTCAGCAAACTATTATCTCTACAGAAAACTCCACATTGCAACAAAGTGTTGCTGTGGGTTCCACCATTATCAATGCGGGCTTTAGAGCGATTTTTGGCCCCAATGGCACGCTCATTTCGGGCCCTTCGCCAATGACCGATGCACAGCGACAAGAAATTTTGCATCAAGCACGCATCGCCATAAACAACCCGCTAACAACGCCGCAAGAAGACCTGAAGCATGATTTAGAGCTTCCTGCAAATACGACCTTAGACGCAGAGAACACAAATACAGGAAATAGCAATCTGGATATGAACATCAAAGATGATCTAAATACAAATCTTGGCAGTGGCTTGGATGACGATTTAGATGATGACATAGATAACAACCTTGGCAATAATTTAGATGACGACTTAGGCGACGACTTAGATAACAATCTTGGTGATGATTTAGATGACGATTTTGACGATATGAAAGATGGCCTTGATGACGATGATTTAAATTCAAATTTATTAGACGACACTCTGCGCCAAGTAGACTTAAATGCTTCTGTTTCCGGAACATTTAATTTTGAAGGAACTGGAGGAAATGATAGCAACGGAACCTTTTCTTTCGAAGCGGATTTAAAAAACGGTGCTATTAGCGGAGCCAGCCTAACAACAACCGATATAAGCGGCGGTGACTTTACTGTGCTTGGTGGTACTGGGCAAATTAACTCTGACAGCTTTATTGTAAAAGATGGTACTGCTACCTTTGATGGTACCCCTGTAACTTCTTGGGAGATGGAAGGAGACGATGGCATTAAAGCCACCACTAAAAAAGTGGACGGGGATTTAGACATTAATTTAGGTGGCGGAACTAATTATGAGGGTGAATTTGCAGGAACTGTCACGCCCAAGTAATACGCTTTTACTTTATACATACACTAAGCCCGCGCATTGCGGGCTTTTTTTTCATTTACCTAGACCAATCTCTGCACAATAACAAAGGCATGTATTGGATTACTTCGTATTACAAGACTTCTGTATGATCCAAAAAATTGTTGAAATACATGGATTGCTTCGCTTCGCTCGCAATGACTTTCGTTGCAATACCAAGTCATTGCGAGGAGCCCGAAGTATGAGGGGGACGAAGTCGCCACCTAACGGGCGCCGAAAGCGTTTGCGTAGCAATTACGCAAATGGACAGTAAAGCAATTCATGATTTTTTCATTGTGCAGAAGTCTTGATCTTCTGTTCCACAAAAAACGGCATGAAGTTGCCCCCATGCCGTTTTCATTACAAATCTAAAACAAGGTCTATTTCATGATACCTTTTTCTTTCAAGTACTTGGCTGCGCCAGGATGGAAAGGAATGGTAATACCATCAAGAGCTTTGCTAGCCATAATTTCGGCACCCTTGTTGTGGGCTTTAGCAATGCTATCGGTGTTTTCGTATAAGAGCTTGGTAATCTTATAGGCGTCTTCTTCACTCATATCTTCGTTAACAACCAAGATTGCTTGCACAGATAAGGTTGGTACAGGAGCATCTTGCCCTTTGTAAGTTTTCGCAGGAATAGCACCCTTTACAAGATAAGGGAACTTAGCCACAACGGCATCGGCTT
>CAYJHX010000400.1:0-2112 GCA_964369395.1 uncultured Desulfovibrionaceae bacterium | reverse complement strand
ATTTTATTCTGCTTTTTCTCTTTCTTTCAGCATTTTTACTGCACAAAATTTACCACACATAGCACAAACATCTTCTTCCTTATGGGCTTCGCGACGTTGGTGTAGCATTTCTGGGTCAATGGCGGCGGCGGCCATGCCTTCCCAATCAAGGTTACGGCGTGCTGTGTTCATGGCCATTTCGCGTGCGAGGGCGCGTTTGGTGCCAAGGGCCACTTCGCCAGCCTGAGCAGCCACGCGTGAAGCCATGACACCGGCGTGCACGTCGGCAGCATTGGGTAGGGTAAGATGCTCGGCAGGGGTTAGATAACAAAGAAAGTCTACGCCGGCGCGTACACCCAAAGCACCGCCAATGGCGCCGGCTATATGGTCATAACCGGGAGAGCTGTCTATAACCAAGGGCCCGAGTACATACAGGGGGGCGCCATGGGTAAGGCTTTTAATGCCGCGAATTTGCGCTTCCACTTCGTGCAAAGGCACATGGCCGGGGCCTTCAATCATGCTTTGCACGCCGTATTCGCGAGCACGCAAGGCAAGACGTCCTAGGGTAATAACTTCTTCCCACTGAGCGGCATCGCCGGCATCGCATCCGGCACCGGGACGTAAGCCATCACCAAGGGAAAGGGTTACGTTATAGGTGCGGGCAATTTCTAACAATCTGTCATAATGGAGTAAGAGGGGGTTTTCTGAATCGTGCTCTAACATCCAGCGGGCCAACATGGCACCACCGCGGGACACAATGCCCATGACGCGCCCATCGCCCAAAGCATTTTTGGGTAAATCGCCCCATTCGGCACCGCGACGGGTAAGACCGCAGTGCACGGTCATATAATCTACCCCTTGTTGGGCTTGCTTTTCGATTTCTTCAAAGAGCATATCCACCGTCATTTCTTTAATGCTTTTGTCGGCATCAAGCAATTTTTGCCCTACGGCATACATGGGCACGGTGCCCACGGGAATAGGACATTGTGTAAGCATGGCTAGGCGTAAAGCGTCAAGATCGCCAGCAATGGAAAGGTCCATTACTGTATCGGCTCCGGCGGCGAGAGCCACACGCAATTTTTCTGCCTCGGTGCTTGGGCAATGCGAAAGGGGCGAGGTGCCTAGGTTGGCGTTGACTTTTACGCGGGCAGGTTGACCAACCACAATGGGTTTAAGTTGTGGGTGTTTTGGGTTGCCAAGCAAGACCATGGTGCCAGCTTCTATAGCTTCACGCAAAGAGGTTTCAGAAAGGCCTTCTTCTTGAGCAATATGGGAAAGGTGAGTGTCAGCCAAGGCGGCTAAGGCAGTATTTTTTTGGAAAATAGACATATATTCCTCACGGACTGTTAAAAAATGCAAATAGCCTATAAGGAATGAGAACGGCTTTCCTACGACAGCATAATCTGCATCAGGTTCAAAGGGTTAGGGACAATCCCAGTCTCAGCCTCAGTATATGAGGCTCCCCTAGCTGGCGGCATCATAGCGGAATAAAGTCTTGCTGTAAACGCAAATGTACGGCTTTTTTTGTACACTACAGCATGTGGTATCTTTGCTATAAGAATGCTGGACTATTTGGAGAAAGAGAGGAACTTTTTTCCTTGGAATATATATTGCACGAAAGCGGCGTTGAGATTCCCATGAGGAAAATTTTTCACTAAGGATGTGTAGTATGAATATTTCTGATGCGTTAAACGCAAACTCTGTCTATGGCGTTAATGCTTTAAGCGCAGTATCTCCTGAAAGGCAAAGAACAGAGCAGAACACGCCTGCTACAACCGGTGATACCATAAGCATTTCCGACGAAGCACGTTCGCTTTTTGCCCAAATGCAAGCGGGCAGTTTGCAAGCGGGTACTGTGGGCGCGGGCAATGATATCAGCGCAAGCCTTGAAACTTCTGAGGGACAAACCTTAGAAAGCGCTGAATTGGCAGCCTTGGATACCCATGCTGTGGAATCTGCGGCGTCTGCTGAACAAGCTGCAAATAATGCCCAAGACAGCGATGGCGGTGCTGGTGGTAGTGCCGGTGGTGGCGGCGGCGGTGGAAGCGACAGTGAGTCTGACTCTTCCGAAGCGTCGCTTCAAAGCGAAATTGCCGCTGTGACATCGAAGTTAAATCAAGCCAGAGTAGCTGC
>CAYJHX010000399.1:0-2119 GCA_964369395.1 uncultured Desulfovibrionaceae bacterium | reverse complement strand
GGCCTGTCTTCGGTGAGGGCGGTAAGTACGTCAGCCACAGCAATAACACGCGCCTCTAAGGGTAAATCCGCTGCGCCAATGCCGCAAGGGTATCCTTTCCCGTCAAGGCGTTCGTGATGTGATGCTCCCCAAAAGCCTACTTTTTCGAGGCCGGGAATGGGTACCAAAATTTGTCGCGAAATACTGGCGTGTTGCTGCACCACACTGTATTCGTCGGGACTGAGTCGGCCATTTTTTTCGATAAGTTCCACAGGTACGCCAATTTTACCAATATCGTGCAGTAGGCCGCCTACATACAAATCGCTTACGGCATCCTCATCGGCGCCAGTAAGCCTGTATAAGGTGCGACTTTGTTCGGCAACGCCCACGGTGTGTGTGGCAGTACTGGGGCTACGAGAATCAATAACATAAGAAAATATGGAAGAAAATTCTATAATTTCCTCGGTATTTAAAACGCGGGGCGCAAAAGGAACGGCAGGTTTGGGAAAACCGCGCCGAAAATACGAGTAAAAATCGTCGTGGGCAAAAATATGTATAAGAGCTTCAACATCTTCTGGCACAAAGGTGTTTGGCGGCATTTCTTGTACGGTTTTTAAGACTTGCGAAAGGTCTTTTTTGCGGCGCAAGAGGATATCTACTGTGTCGGCAAGGTTTAAAAGAGCTCCGTAGCGTGCATCTTGTTGTCTTTCTTCTGGCATAGAAGTATGTTGATACCACGGCGTATGATGATAAAGTACCATGTTGGCTATGGGGGCGAGGATTTTGCAGTGGCTAAGCAACGTCCATCCGGCCACAGAATGTTGATAAAGATTTTTTTCTATATCATTAATGGTAATATCTCGACGTAAGAGCAGGGCGCCAATGTCATGGAGTAGGGCGGCATTGCGAATATACCGACAGGTAGTGGAAGAAAATTTTTGTACTTCTGCAAGGCGTAAGGCAATGATGGCTGTGCGCCGGTGATGGTTGGCTAGGTCTGTGGTCATGGAGTCTAGCGCGCGAGAAATACCCTCTACTAAATCAATAATCTGAACTTGTAACATATTTTTTCCTAAAACTCTCTTGAGGCTGTTAACGCAGTAAGCGCTTGCATACTGCTACTCTTTTTCATTTTTTTTTGCAAGAGTATGTTTATGGAGAGTAAAGGTTTTATGCTCTCTCATATAATGTATCGTTTAACTGTTTTTTGTTAATAAAAGATGATTAAAGTAGGCAATATTTACAAAATGTGGATTTTTGAGCAATTCCCACTCAAGAACGAGCATTTTTTCTGCCCATTGTTCTTGATTTTGCATTTGTGCTGAATGTAAACTTGCCAAAGCACGAATACCTTGCACAGATTCTATACGAAGGCGTTGCTCTGCCCAGTGGAGCACGTCTTCGTTTTCGTAATATTTAATGTCTCCAAAAGCACCGGAATAGGCGTAGCCCCCTTCCAATAATTTGTGGCCTTCTTCTATATTTTCTTCTTGAACAATGGCTTGAATAAGACGGCCGGCTCTATTGTGGCGAATGAGAGAAAGAGTACCGTTTTTTTTGAGCACACGTATAAGCTCTTGCAAAATCTCTTGGGCATTGTCCACAAATTCAAAAACTAAATGACAAATGACCACGTCAAAGCTTTCGGCGGGGAGATTTTTAACATAGTCAAGATTACCATGAATTTGTGTAAAAGAAGAGGACTGCTGTGCAGCTTCAATCATGCTTGTATCTTGTTCAAGGGCCGTAACCGTATTCTTTTTGGCAAGAAAATTACTGGTAAAAGCAAAACCGCTGCCAAAATCAAGAACAGTTTTGCTCGCGATATGTTCAAGTTGCTTCCATGCAGTGTTATAAAAAACAGTCCCCAAGGGAGAAATGGTATAATTATAATAATCTTGCATGTTTTTATCCATGATGCTATCCTTTTTGTTTTGCAATTATTTTTTGGGGTATGCGTACAAAACATACTTGAGGAACGTATATGCAAACTATGAGGAGTGCAAATAAAATTATGGCATCGTTATATACCACTTGACATACCTTGCAAAAATAGTCTATGTATTCCGCCTTCGGAAGCGTATGCTTCCTTAATTTCAATGGAGGATTATTATGCCTACAATTAATCAGCTTATCCGCA
>CAYJHX010000398.1:0-2127 GCA_964369395.1 uncultured Desulfovibrionaceae bacterium | reverse complement strand
ATAACAGAGGAGGCCCCATGACCGGACAAGATTTGTATCAACGGTTGACGGAAATTTGTCGACAAATGGCCCAAGGCGACTACGAGCAAGCCAAGGCCGTCTTTGATCTTTTGCCCAGTGATGATGTGGATGACCCTGTCAATGTGTTGGTGGAAGCTTTTTCCATGATGCTCGTGCGCACCGAAGCTCGTGAATTTGAATTGAGCCGCTTACTTGCAGAATTAGAAGAGGCGCGTGCTGAACTTTTGCGCCACCAAGATCATCTTGTTTCTGAAAACACCAAGTTGCGCGGAGAATTAAAGCGTAAAGCCTCCAAAGAAAAAAAGTTCATGCATTTGTCGCAATCGACTTCTATGCAAGCGGTTATGCAGCAAGTGGAACGGGCCGCCGCCGTGGACTGTACTTTGCTTTTTACCGGCGAAACAGGCACGGGAAAAAGTGTTTTTGCCCGTCATATCCATTCGTTAAGTTCGCGCTCTAGTAAACCTTTTGTGACTATCAACTGCGCCGCCATTCCGGCATCTTTGTTAGAAAGCGAGCTTTTTGGCATTGAAGAGGGCGTAGCTTCTGGCGTAAAGGCGCGTATGGGACGCTTTGAACAGGCTGGTGGGGGGACTATATTTTTAGACGAAATAGGCGATATGCCTATGGAAAGCCAAGCAAAATTGTTGCACGTGGTAGAAAATGGTTTTGTGGAGCGTATCGGCGGGCGTAAACCTATACCCATTGATGTGCGCATTATGGCGGCCACATATCGCGATTTGGAAGTGTGCGTACAAGAGCGCACTTTTCGCGAAGATTTGTTCTATCGCCTTAATGTAATGCATGTGCATATTCCCCCTTTGCGTGAGCGGCGCGAAGACATTCCTTTATTGGTTAAGCATATTTATGGGCAGTACGCACAGCAAAATCCGCTGGCAGTAACGCAAGTAAGCCGCGAGGCCATGGCCTTGATGACCCAATATGCTTGGCCGGGCAATGTGCGAGAGTTGTCCAATGAGCTGGAGCGCGCATCGCTCTTAACCATGGGGAAGAGCATTGCTCCGGAAGATTTGTCTTTTTTTGGTGTTGCCGGCATGGCAGGAACGAGCGCTCTGCATGGTGCGAGCCAGACAGCGGAAATAGACGAGGGGCGTACGCTTGGCAGCATGGTTGATATGGGCGGCGTGGGCGGTATGAGCGACGCAATCGGTGTAGGCGGTGTAGGCCATGCCGTGGGAGCTGTGCCTATTTCTTCGGATCAAGAGGCTGTTGCGGCAAGTCTTGTTGTTTCCTTACCACAAGTGCATACGGTAACACCAGATATGGTGATAAGTTCTTTACATATTCCTACCTTACAAGAAGTGGAAAATGCCTACATTAGCCAAGTGATGCTTTTTTTAAAAGAGAATAAATCGCGCACGGCCAAAGCCTTGGGCATTAGCCGCGAAGGTCTTCGTGTGAAGCTGGAGCGCATGAAACGCTAGTTTTGTTTCCTTCCCATTGCAGCGCAAAAAGGACAATGTCGTCGTGAAGGTTTCCTTCGGCATAGGCTTCAATATCGTTAAAAAAAGCTTGTAAAATATCTTGGGGAGTACTGGGTGCTTTGCTAAAAAAGGCGCTTAGGCCTGCTTCCCCATAGCCTTTCCCTGCGGGATTGGGCACAGAAAGTACGCGTTGTGGAATAAAGAGTAGGGTTTGCATGGGCTTAAGTTGTATGTGCATGGAGCTGTATTCTTCATTTTCACGGATACCCAGAGGTACGTCCGTGGACCACGGCAACTGGGTGTAGGGAATATGCAAGCCCTCTTGCTTTTCGTGTAAGAGAAAGGGAGGGATTTGTCCGGCACTGGCCCAGCGAAAAATTCCGCTTTGGGTGTGCAAAATACCCACAAAGGAAGAAATAAAGAGCGCTTTCTTTTGCGGATTTCGCGTGTCAAAGTCGCGATTTACTGCGTGTAAGGCGCTGGATGGAGAGTGGCCAGCCAACATGAGTTCGTGCAGCAGAGGCATAATGCGATTGGTGAGCAGAGCCGCGGGGACGCCGTGTTCCGGCACATTGCCTATGACGCAACAAACTTCGTGCTCCGAAAGGGGAAAACAATCATACATATCGCCGCACACTTCTCGGGCGGCATGCACATAGGC
>CAYJHX010000397.1:0-2144 GCA_964369395.1 uncultured Desulfovibrionaceae bacterium | reverse complement strand
CCGGCGGCCCCTGTATAGGTGCCCGTCACTTGACGCATATCGAGTAAGGACTTTCGCGCGTGCAAGCCCGGACGCACAATAAGCTTATGGGGGGCAAGGTCATCGGTAAAATCCGGTTCTACAGTAAAATTAAAAAATGCCTCATTGCAGTCGGCTTTTAATAGGGGGCTCCCTTTGGTCAGGGGTTTTGCCAATTCATTTTCTTCGACACTTTGAATGAGCGCACTGCCTGTATACACAAGGCGCGCAGGATATGTTTGCCCTTTTTGTTCAAATTTTATTCTATAGGTAAAAACATAGCCGCCGGGGCCCTCAGCAAAATCGCTTACCGGATCTATTTCGATAATAACTATGCCACCGTCGGCATCCTCAAGGTAATAAGACCCACTCCACTCTTGACCAAGAGGGTTAAGCTTTTCTGCAAAGGTTTGCCAAGGGCACAACAAGAGCATAAAAAGCAGTGCTGTTGTAAGACTCCAATGTTTTTTCATACCATTCTCCTTATGAGTTTTGTATGCTCGCATACAGGTTGTTACACTAAAAATAGCCTAATCTTTTACCTGCACCAAGGTCAACAAAGAACACGCGGTACAAAAAGATATCCCAAACAGCTTGTCTCTCAGCAGCAATATTCTCCATCAATTTCACCTTGAAAAGAGCGCCGCAACACGATATTCTCACAACAAAGTAAAGTCGATTTTTACAACAGATGGCTATGCCTTAGCCTTTGACAAAAATATCTCTAAGGAATGTACATCAAGAATGAACGACAAAACCACTATCATTCCTACTGTTATGGAACGCCTCGATAAGCTGAAAAAAGGTCAATGCCTTGATATGCGCACCTTTAAGCGTAATCGTTCTGTGGCCATTATCTGCACAGGCCATGACGACTTTACTGTGATAGAACGGGGCTTTCATGAAGAATCGTGGGAAAATTTAACGGCAGAAAAAATTAAACGGCTCTTAAAGACCTTACTCAAACGAGAATTTCCGCGTAGTAATAAAATACGCCTATATACATTAGAATCTTTTGAAGAGGCGAATGTTAATCGAATGGGGCACGGATCTGGCCGCTTTGGCGCAGGCTAATATCATGCCCCATAAAGAGTATGCACAAGCGTTCACGCAATATACTACCCTTGACGGAGACAATATGCTTACAAAAATATCACCGCAAGATGCGCATAAAAAACTCATCGAAGGCACCGCGCGTCTTATTGACATTCGAATGCCGGACGAATTTTCTCAACTCTCCATTGAGGGCTCATTACTGGCTCCTCTTCCTGTGGTACACTTGCAAAAACTCAAAGAAAACCATGCAGACGGTCAGGAGCTCACAGAAAATCATGCTGTGCAAGGTAGCCCCGCAGAAAATTCCCCTCAAAACCCTACGCAAGAAAAGGAAGTGATTTTTCTTTGTCGATCAGGAAATCGTACAGAGAATGCTAAAGAAACCTTACAACGGCTCTACCCTACTGCTTATATTTTGGATGGAGGCATTGCAGCTTGGCAAAAAGCTGGGCTCCCTCTACGTGTGGGTAAAGGCCCTCGCCTTCCCATAGAGCGACAAATTTTTATTGCGGCAGGCAGCATGGTACTTGTGGGCGTTGCGGGCAGTTTTGCTTGGCCGCCTCTGCTTTTTTTGGCAGGTTTTGTGGGGGCAGGTCTTGTGTTTTCCGGCATATCCGGTTTTTGCGGCCTTGGTATTTTGCTTTCGAAAATGCCTTGGAATAAGGGATAACATTTGTACGCTACGCAAGATGCTTTAGGGGAAAGAAGTGAAAAAATGCTTTTCCTAGCTCTCTTTCAGTGACTTTACTTGTATTATGTGCTGCACACACCAAATACATGCCAAATTTCGTGGTATATGTCATTACGAGGCCTTTGCGTAATGACTACTGCCAAGGTTTTACTTTTTAAAGCAATGCGTAATATCTTCTTCCGTCAAAGCGGTTTTGGACTTTACGCATACCTGCCCTTGCGTGTCTAACAAAACAAAACGCTCTCCAAGGCGCAAAGCTTGCTCCACCGAATGACACACCATAATACACTGTGTTGTTTTGCTTATTTCAGCAATAACACTTTCTATGCCCTTGGTGGTGGCCACATCTAAAGACGCTGTAGGCTCATCCAATAATAAA
>CAYJHX010000396.1:0-2145 GCA_964369395.1 uncultured Desulfovibrionaceae bacterium | reverse complement strand
TATCTCTTTTTTTGAATGCCGGCATGGTGGCTGTGCAAAAAACAAAGGATGTTTTAAGATAACTTTGTACATCCTCAAGCATGCGTAAGGTGGGTTCTACAAGGTCTTTGGGAAGCGTTTGCACTTCATCCAAAATCACGATAGCGTTATTGATATTATGAAATTTTCGACATTTACTTGGTCTATTACTGAAAAGTGTTTCAAAAAATTGCACAGATGTTGTGATAACTATGGGATAGTCCCAATTTTCTGTGGCAAGCTTTTTTACGCTTTGTTCTTCGTTGGCGTGTTCAGTACACATATAACTTGCATGATGTTCCAGAATAGAATCTGCGTCAAGAATATGGGTTAATTTTTGCGCTGTTTGGTCAATAATATTTGTAAAAGGCAGCACAATGATAATGCGTTGTAACGTGTGTTTTTTGGCATGCTCTAAAGCCCAGCGAAAGGAAGTGAGTGTTTTTCCAAGGCCTGTGGGTAAATTCAGCGAGAAAAAACCTTGTGGGAAATCAGCTTTTTGTAAAGCATCCAGACGCACTCTTGTACGTAGTTCGTTGATGGGCGAAGAGGTAGACGCTAAGGCTTGTAATTCTGCATCTACTTTTTCTATGGCACTATCAAGTATATCTTGAAGAGATGATGTCCTTCGTAAAGCCTTTATGTGCGGAGAAAAATGTTCTTCCGTGTCTAACCAATCGGCATCTGTCAAATAAGAAAAAAGAAAGCGGGTATGGATATCTTTTTCGTGTGAAGCACATTGTGACGGCATACAAAATTGCTTTATGTCATTATCTGTAAGAGTTAAGTCCTTCTTGAAATCTTCATACAATGACATAAACTGCTGTATTTCTTCATTTGCTAAGGTTGTGTGTTCGAGCTGCCAAGTTGTGTAGTCTGGTAGTCCGGCATGATGCCCGTCAATGGCAAAGGAAACTTCTTCATTCTTAAGTCTACGCGCAAATATGGCACCCCAACGCGCATGAGGCACAGAACCTCTGCGTCCTCCTTCTTTAATATATCGCTGAAAGGCGGGGAGATATTTTCCAAAGTCGTGACATAAGGCTGCAAATTCAAAATCTTTTTTCAATTTTGCATTCAAATCGAAGACATGCGCATAAGAAGCCACGCCTTGTAAATGCTCAGCCAAAGTATGCACTTTGCCTTGTAAATTTTCGGAATGCGCCAAAGCTTTCTCTTTCATGCTTTTTCCTCTATATTAATAGGTAAAAATACACCTATTTTTATATTGATGCTTGCATATTTTTAAATAAAAGTAAATTCCCTCGTAAGTAATTACGGTTTGCTATTCCCTCTTAAGGCAATTCTCCGCAGCAACTCTTGTGTAAGCGTATAGGATGACAGTCTTTGTAAGGCTGCCCTATCTTCTTGGCGTTCATGGAAGGCATGAGAGCTTTCAAATTCATCGCCCTTGGTATCTTCTAACGAATTTTCTGCATAAAGAGGGCCTTTACCTGTGAGTATCCATTGCGGAAAAATATTTTTTACGCATAGTATTGTAAGTAGCCAATCAGAGGGGATTTTTCCACTTTTCTTTGCTTTGGCAAGGGTAGAGGGGGTAATGCCAAGGAAAGCAGCAAGTTCTTGCGGTGTATTGCATTCTGCGGCGCGATACAAACGGTAAAAGCGTTGGTCAGCTACGAGTGGAGAGAGACAGAGCTTATTCAGGTAAGCAGTAGCTTGTTTATGCGTTTTGAGTTCCTGCTCTTGACAAGATGGAGGGCACGATAGAGGGGAAGATGTTGTATTTTTAGACATGGCAAGGCTCCGTAAGTGGTACGGCATCGCCATAATGTAAAGTAAAAAGCAACGTTGGCGAATGCCGGGAGCTGATAACCGAGCTAGCGCGGCGGAGTTATTTCCCTAAAAGGGTATTACATTCCTCACACTCCCGACCATAGACGCAACATAAGAGTCGCTTTCTGGCGAAAGTGCTGAGAAGGCGACCCCGTGGTGTGGCCACGGCCCGCTGACATAAAGGTGTTACTAGCACCTAATTTTTATTGTGCCGCAAGTGAGGATGAAAGGCAAGTGGAGAGGAGAGTGTTATGAAATTGGCAGAGCATGCTCATAAAAAAGCCCGCAATTTCTTACGGGCTTATTATTTATTACTGTAGTTTTTTTTAA
>CAYJHX010000395.1:0-2152 GCA_964369395.1 uncultured Desulfovibrionaceae bacterium | reverse complement strand
GGGGAAGCTTTGCATCGCCGTTAGGTGATTAATTTTTGTGCCTTTACCTCTGCACCGCATTTTTTTGTAAAAACACAGTTGTCAAAGATTATATGCGAAGTTTTATTAAAAAGTAATTGTGCAGAGATCTCTATGTGAGACCTCTGCGCAATTAAAAAATCATGGATTGCTTCGTCGCTGCGCTCCTCGCAATGACTTGGTATTACAACGAAAGTCATTGCGAGCGAAGCGAAGCAATCCATGTGTTTTAGTATTTTTTAGAATTATGCAGAGATCTCTATGTAGGTTTTCATGGAGCATTTGTTTTTATACGAAGAGTTAAAAAGGTTTTTATGAATTCAGAATTTCAATCTATGCGACCCATTCCTTTGGTGTTTTTGTTAGAAGAGCTTAACTTTGGGGGCACGCAGAGACAAACACTAGAATTGGCACGCCATTTAGATAAAACGCTCTTTTGTCCCGAAATTTGGACGGTACGTGCCGGCGAAGCTTTGTTGTCCATGGCAAAAGAATCGGGTATTCCTGTGAAAATTTTGCGACACGACGCCACATTGCGGCCATTTTTGGCTGGCTTTGCCTTATGGAAACAATGGCGCAAAGAGCGGCCTCTGCTTATACATTTGGGCACAGTTTTTCCCAATGTTTGGGGAAGGCTTTTGGGGAAACTCTTTAAAACACCTGTTATTATAGGCGGATGTAAAGGGCAAGGAAATATTCGCTTACAGCACGAGCGTTTTTTGTGGTCACTTGCCCATGCACATATTTGTGATGCGTACTCCATCAAACAAGCCCTTGAAGAATTAGGCGTGCCTGCACAGCAAGTGCATTGTATACCCAATGGGGTGAATGTGGAATTTTTTGCACCGCCACAAGAGAGGGTGCTCGAGCCGGAAATTGTGTGTGTAGGACGTCTGGTAGCAGAAAAAGATCATGCTACATTATTACGGGCGTTTGCCATGGTGGTGGCTAAAGTCCCCAAGGCGTGTTTGCATATTGTGGGAGATGGGCCTTTGCTTGCCTCTTTACAACAACTTACACAAACGTTGCGCATACAGCATGCGGTCGTCTTTCATGGGGCCAGCAGTACAGTGCGAGAACATATGCACGCTGCCAGAGTGTTGGTGCTTTCTTCCATTTCGGAAGGTACGCCCAATGTATTACTGGAAGCCATGGCATGCGCTTTACCCATTGTGGCTACAGCTGTGGCTGGTATTCCCGATATGATTGCACATGAAAAACAGGGCTTGCTGGTGGAAGCTCGCAATCCTCAAATGTTGGCTGATGCGTTGGTGCAAGTTTTAGAAGACGATACCTTGGCATACAAGCTAGGTGAAGCTGGCCGTGAACAGGCATGTACAAAATATTCTTTACATACAGTAGCTCGTAGACATGAAGCTGTGTATGTAGATTTATGCAAAAGCGTCGGACTTACAACGTGAGACCTCTGCACAATCCATTTTATAGAACTCTTAATATCTGCGAAAATAAGACTCCCACATAGTTAAAAATCATGGATTGCTTCGTCGCTACGCTCCTCGCAATGACTTAGTATTACAACGTAAGTCATTGCGAGCGAAGCGAAGCAATCCATGTATTTCAACAGTTTTGAGAATTGCGCAGGACTCTCATTTCAGCAATTTTGAGAACTGTACAGGACTCTCAAAATAGAGTGCTTTTGCGGCGTAGTATTTCTTCCTTTAAAGGGAAAAATTTCATGTTTTTTGTACTTTCTTCCTTGGCTTGGGTAGGGGAGTAATGCCTTCTAGAACCTCCAAGACAGTTTGACACAGCTCTTCGTCTTCAATGTTTAAAATATAGTGCTCTTTAGCACTTTTATAGGGAATGCCTGTATCGGCATTTTTCATATATTCTGCTATTTCTGGAAGTTTTTTTATAAAAACGGTATTGTCACAAAGTAAGAGTAGTGGTTTATCGTTGATATACACCATATACTCTCCAAACATTTTTCTATGACGAATGGCACCAAGGTGCTGTATTTGGTCACATACGAATTCTGTAAACTCTAAAGAAGTAGCCATGCTTTGCCTTTGTATAAATGATGCTTAGAGAAAACGTCGTGTTTACAGTGTCGTAAAGTGAATTTCCACTTTTTCCCCTACGGTGCTTTGTATGAGTTCTTCCATGCTGGCCA
>CAYJHX010000394.1:0-2174 GCA_964369395.1 uncultured Desulfovibrionaceae bacterium | reverse complement strand
GACCTTTTTTCAAAAAGGTCCCTCCCCCAAGAAAAGTAAATTATCTTTAACTCTTCCCTTTTTCCCCCAAAAAAGAAGGAAAACTATTCTCCCGAAATAACGCTCACGCCTCCCATATAGGGAACCAATACTTCGGGTAAAATAACAGAACCGTCAGCTTGTTGACCGTTTTCTAAAATGGCCACCAAGGCGCGGCCTACAGCCAGTCCGGAACCGTTTAGGGTATGGGCAAATTGGGGTTTGCCGCCGGCTTTGGGGCGGAATCGAATATCGGCGCGGCGGGCTTGAAAATCGCCGCAATTGGAGCAAGAGGAAATTTCGCGATAGGCATTTTGCCCGGGTAGCCACACTTCTAAATCGTAGGTTTTGGTGGCCCCAAAGCCCATATCTCCGGTGCATAGTACAATGGTGCGGTATGCCAAACCTAATTTCTCGAGCAGGTTTTCGGCATGGGTGCGCATAAGTTCGAGTTGGTTATAGGAATCTTCGGGGTGAGCAAAGCGCACCATTTCTACTTTATAAAATTGGTGCTGACGAATAAGCCCTTTGGTGTCGCGTCCGTAAGAGCCAGCTTCGGAACGGAAGCAGGGGGTTTGTGCGCAATAGCCGCGGGGCAGCATATCTTCGTCCAAAACTTCGCCTGCGTGTATATTGGTAAGCGGCACTTCTGCTGTGGGAATAAGATAGTATTCCCAGCCCTCGAGGCGGAAAAGATCTTCTTCAAATTTCGGTAGTTGGCCTGTGCCTGTCATGGTTTGTCTGTTGACCATAAGTGGCGGCGCCACTTCTATATATCCGCTTTTTGCATGCTCATCTAAGAAAAAGGCAATGAGGGCGCGTTCGAGCTTGGCGGCCCATCCAAAGGAAACCACAAAGCGCGATCCGGCTAATTTGCTGCCGCGTTCAAAATCAAGACCGCCTAGCGCTGTGCCTAGCTCCCAATGTTCTTTGGGAGAAAAATCAAAGCTTGGTGGGGTGCCAAAACGGTGTACTTCGGGATTGTCTTGTTCATCTTTGCCCACGGGAACGCTATCGTGTGGCAGGTTAGGAACACCTAAAAGCCAGGTATTGACCTTTTCCACTGCCGCTTCGGTGTCCACATCCAAGGCTTTAATGCGCTTTGATAATTCGCCTAAAGAGGCCATAACATCGCTGGCATCTTCTCCGGCTTTTTTGCGCTTGCCCACTTCGGCAGAGGCTGCGTTGAGTTGGCTTTTGAGTTGCTCCACTTCTTGTAAGAGGCGGCGGCGTTCTCCGTCGAGGCTTAGAAATTCATCTACATTCAATGTGGAATGTCTGGCAGCTAAAGCGGCGCGTAATATATCGGGATTTTTTTGTATGGCTTTTAAATCAAGCATGCGATTTTCTCCTTGGTGGCATATTTTGCCCCGTGGAGTATATACAGAAGTGTGTAAGGCGTCCAGAAGCTTTTCGGTGGTGCGATTGTAAAAAAATAAAATAACTGCGTAAAAAATCAAAGTTATGCCATTAAATCGGGTGTTTTTTGCACGATATTTTGAAGGAGAGTAAAGAGTTCTATATTTTACTTTGATGCAATATTTTATTGCCAATGAAAACAATTATGTATATAGTCGAGAAATTCTTTAGAAAGTTTCTAGGAAAACGCTGATTATATGCCTTTTCGTTTGCTAACGGCGCTAAACTTTTTTTGCTAAGGTTGTATATGTCTACATACTTACGCACCTTTAGCAAGGTTTGTTTTGTTAGAGAACAAAGGCTTTATTGCGTCAGCGTTCCCTAAATATCAGTGACTCTGCCATATGAATTTTTTGCATAACAGAGAGAATTTGGAGGTTTTTTATGAAAATTAGTACCATAAGCAAATTGTTAGGGCTTATGCTTCTTACCGTATTTTGTGCCGCTTGTGGCCCTAGTGGTATGGTGCCGCTTACGTATCCTGTCAAGGATGCCGCAGTGTTACCTGCTCCTAATGCCCCTCGCGTGGCTGTGGTGCTTTTTACCGACAAGCGCAATACGCAAAGCCTTGGTACACGTAGCAAGGGCACCTTTGAAAGCACCGTGGCTGCACCTGAATGGTTAAGCCGCTCCTTTGCTGATGCCTTAAGTCGTCGTGGTGCTCAAGCTTCTATTGCTACCTCTGTAGACCAAGCCAGATCCGCCGGTATTACCTACATTGTGACTGGTGTTGTTAA
>CAYJHX010000393.1:0-2176 GCA_964369395.1 uncultured Desulfovibrionaceae bacterium | reverse complement strand
GCGTCTTCGGTAAGCAGTTTTTGGGCGGCATTTTGGCGACGCTTGAAGGACGGTGTTAAAAAAGGGAGTAGGCTTTCGTCTTGGGCTAGGGCCGCAAAATAGGCCAACGAAGTAATAAAATTAAGATTTTGTATGGCGGCCATAGCTTTGTCGTGCTTTTCGGCGCTACAACGAAAAACGCGGCAACCAAGACATATAAACATTTCTTCTACTAAATTCACCTGCGTTTCGCTACAGGAGGCGGTGGGGACAATGGCTACAGGCAACTCACTGCCTTTGGGTGTTTTGTTACCAAAAAGAGGGTGAGTACCTACAATGGCTCCTGACCAATACTTGTGCATATGCTCAAGCGGTTGTTCCTTTACAGAGGTAATATCGCTGAGAATACAGTCTGCAGGCATGTGTGGCGCTAAAAGCGTCAACACCTCTGTCATGGCATGGGCCGGTACGCAAAGTAAGACCAAGGTGGCGTGGGCACAGGCTTGTGCCAAAGGGGCTTCATGCAGGGGCATATCTACTCCGTGCACGTCGTAGTGTTCTTTGGCACAAGGTAGAGTGCGCAAACGTCGTAAGAGGTAGGAGCCCATACGCCCTGTACTGCCCACAATAAGAATTTTTTTACGCATGAATCTGTCCCCACACATCCCAAAAATGCGGGAAGGATTTTTGTACGACATCGGGGGCGTCTAGTTGTGGTGTTTGTCCGTGCAAACCTAACAAAGCCAAAGACATGGCCATACGATGGTCGTTGTGGGTAGAAAAAAGAGTTTCGTTGGCAAAAATAGGAGCTTTACCAAGACCTATAATGCGCAGTCCGTCTTCTCTTTCTTCTACGGTGACGCCGGCTTTGCGCAATTCTGTTGCGGGGGCGGCAATGCGGTCGGACTCTTTAATACGCAGATGGGCACAATTATGGATAAGCGTCTCTCCTTGGGCAAAGGCTGCCAGCACAGCCACAGTGGGCACAAGGTCAGGACACGCTCCCATATCTACGGTAATGCCATGTAAGGAAGTAGGAAATACTTGCAGGTGCTCGCGTTTGTCGCCTTTTCCTGTAAATATTTCTTGCCAAGAAAAATTACCCCCCATGGCTTGTAAAATATCAAGAATAGCTCTATCTCCCTGTAAAGAGGCAGAGTTCAATCCCCGAATACTTACAGGGGTAGTGCCCAAGGCACCCGCCGCAATAAGGTATGAAGCGCCGGACCAATCGCCTTCTACCACATATTCTCCAGCACGGTAGGGGGCTTCAGACACACAAAAGCGTGTGGCTCCGGGAATGGCTTCTGCCATATGGCGCCAATCTACCTTTTGCCATGTCTCTTCTCTTTTTTGCTCTACGCTAAAGGGAATGCCAAAATTTTCTAAAACTTGTAAGGTTAGCCCTACATAGGGCCATGATACGACTTTTTTACCACCAAGAGTAATACGTAGCCCCCCTTGCATGCGCGGTGCTGCCAGCAAAAGGCCGGAAAGATATTGACTAGAAGCATCGCTGTCTATGGTAACCATGGGCAGGCTTTTTGTATTTTGCGCCTCTGTTGTGGCTTGTATCGTTTGAGCAAGAGCTGCTCCTCTATTTTTTGAAGTATTTTTTACAAGAGCATGGCCTTGCAAAAAAAAGGGGGCGTGATCTTCTTTTTCTAAAAAGCGTATTTGAGTTCCCAATTGGCTTAATGCTTGGGTCAAGGCGTGCATGGGTCTTTGGTGCAAGCGCGGGGCGCCATGAATATGGAAAAGACCATTGCAAGTGCTTAATAGTGCTGTGAGCAAACGGCAAGATGTGCCCGATTCGTGCATGTCGCAAGAAATAGGATCGGTAGTTTTTTGAATAGAGGGGCTACGCTGATCAGCATCAGGACTGTCCATACCCAGCACCCAAAAAGATTGTACGCCTTTTTCTTGGTTTTCTAACGTTTCTGCCATAGGCGTAAAATGAGCACCAGCACCACGCAAGGCAGCCATGGTACACTCTATATCTTTACTCATGAGCACGCGGCGTACCACGGATTCTCCCGAAGCGCAGGCAGCGCCCATAAGCATACGATGGGACATGGATTTAGAAGAAGGGGCTTGTAGTGTGAGCATATATATTCCTTTTTAGGTTATTCATGAAAAAAGTCGCTTTTCATTGTGGGGGAGGGAAGCCCTTTTTGAAAAAAGGGCTTCCCTCCCC
>CAYJHX010000392.1:0-2180 GCA_964369395.1 uncultured Desulfovibrionaceae bacterium | reverse complement strand
GAAGTAATCCATGATTTTTAAATTGTGCAGGAGTCTTAAAAAGTACTAAAACGCATGGATGCTTTGCTGTCCATTTGCGTAATTGCTCATTCTTCACAAACGCAAACGCCTTCGGCGCCCGTTGGGTGGCTATTTTGCTTCGTTTGTAATTTATTTTTAGTATAATACTAAAGTGTTGAGAAGGGAACGAGAGGGGAGTAATCCGTGCTTCAACTTGTGTGAAGAACTTACTTTGTGTATGGGAAAAATTTTCTACTATAGTAATATTTTTATGTAACCTCTGTAAAAGGCAGTATATGTGCACAAATCACGTAACAGCACTTATTTTAGCTGCTGGTTTTTCAACACGCATGCAAAGGGGCTTTAAGCCATTGCTTTCTTTGCCGCAAAGCCCCTATGCCCAAACTTCTGCGCAAGAAATTTCTGTTTTAGAGCAGGTGGTTAGCGTCTATGCCTCTAGGGGAATACGGCATCTTTATGTGCTTACAGGGCAAAGAGAAAGAGAAGCGCTACGTACTGCCTTACAAATAATAAATGCGAAAAACACACACGGCATATATCTTGAGGAAATACACAATCCGCATGCAGAAAGGGGTATGTTTTCTTCTGTTTGTAAAGGTTTACAAGCCTTGCAGGGCAGTAGTTACAGGCATTGTTTTATTCATCCAATAGACATTCCCCTTGTTCGCCCTTGTACGCTGTTTTTTTTACTCAACGCGCAAAGAAAACATCCTGAAAATATCCATGTACCGACATTTAACGGAAAAAATGGGCATCCTCTTTTACTACCTTTGTGTCATGCCCGTCATGTTTTAGAATATAACCATTTGGAATGCAGTCAAGGATTAAAGGGCGCCATAAAGGATTTGCCAATAATTGGAATACCCACCCCCGATAGCCACATTTTGTATGATATGGATACTGATGATGAATACGCATTTTTACGGAGTAGGGCAGCATTGCAACCTTTTTTGGATAAAGATGAAGCGCTCGCTTTGTTGCATTGCTTGCAGGTTCCAGAAAGAGGCATTGCTCATGCTAGGGCCGTGGCTTGCGTGGCTGAAGCTTTTGCTACTGCCTATGTGCAAAAATACGGCTCGCAACGTATGCATATTCCCGCTGTAATAGCAGGGGCTTGGGTACACGATATGTGTAAAGGGCAGGTGCACCATGCCCAGGCGGCCGCACGGGATTTGGAGCGTATGGGCTTGGAGCTTTTAGCTCCCTTGGTGGAAGAACATATGGATTTGGCCCTTGCCTCGCATGAAGTTGTTGGGGAAAAAGAACTTATCTTTATGGCGGATAAATTTGTAAGTGGCAACCTTCTTGTGCCAGTACAAGAGCGTTTTTTGCAGAAGATGGAAATATATGCTTTAGATCCTGAGGCCATGCTTGCCATTGGCGGGCGTATGCAGCGTGCCCTTAATGTAGAAAAGCGCATTCAAGATGAACTCGATCAGGCCCCATGGGATTTAGCGCAGCAAGCCTTGGCAGTCTGTTAAAGCAGGCGAATTAGAGGGCACTTAACCTATTGGAGTAGGGCGATGGGAGCAGGGGGAGCATATTTTTTGCGGACTATTTTTTGAATGTATATGTAAAATTTTATTTTTTCGTAGGTTGACATAAGGCGCTAAATAGAAATATAGCAGTGATACTGCTTGTGCATTGTAAAGCGTGCAAATAAGATCTTGCCTTTTATTCTTGTAGTTATATATGAGGTTGTTATGAAGTATATCCTGTGTATATTTTTCTTGGTTTTCTCTTTTGCTTTGAATGTAGGAGCGTCTCCCATTTCTGATTTAGAAGAAAGGCTGAAAAAAATAAAAGAAATTGAAGATGTCTATTTTATTCGTCTGACCATTCTTACAGATAGGCTCACTCTTATAGAGGCAGAGTTAGAAATGGCAGAAGATTCGTATAAAAAATCATTGCTATCAGAAGAAATAAAAATGATTAAAGAAAATATTCAAAAGGAAAATGAGGCATTAGAAAAGAAAATTGATGTCATAACACATGGCGTTCAAACTCCTCTTCCTCGAGAAATGACGGAAAGCATTGATAAGACAACACGGCTTTTTCACTATTTTCGCCATAGATAGAGTGTATAGGTGATTTTATGCTGTTTTATCTATATATGAAATAGGCAAGAAAATACGTTTTACGCTTTTATGTTTTATTTA
>CAYJHX010000391.1:0-2183 GCA_964369395.1 uncultured Desulfovibrionaceae bacterium | reverse complement strand
AAGCCTTGATGGCGTCAAGGCGCTTACCAAAGATGGCCTCGTTGGTCACTTCCACCGTTACATAATTCAAATGCGGTTTGTCGGCATTGGTTTGTGCTTCCATGGCGGCATTTTCTTTCTCAATATTAATACGAAAGATGGCGCGCACCAAAAGCATAATAAGAATAATACCTATAATACCAAAAGGGTATGCAGCAGCATAGCCAAGCCCTGCCTGACTTGTATAGGCAGAAACCATATCAGCTGAAGGCAGCAAATCGCCAAACATATGGGTAGAAGCTGCCAGCGAAGGGGTATTAGTCACCGCGCCGCTGTATAAGCCTACCACCACCGGCAAAGGTACATCAAAAACAATGAAGCAAGCACCTGCAATGATTGCCCCCGAGCACACCACAAAGGCTGCCATGGCGTTAAGACGCAAGCCATTGCGTTTGAGCGATTCTATGAAACCCGGCCCCACTTGCATACCAATGGAGTATACAAAGAGAATTAAGCCAAATTCTTTAGCAAAATGCAGCACATGTTTATCAATAACAAGACCAAAATGCCCCACGGCAATACTGCTAAACAGTACCCCGCCTACCCCAAGGCTAATGGTACCGACCTTTATTTTTCCAAGTAAAATGCCGGTGACAATGCATAAAGATAGCACCAAAATAGCCTGTGCCGTACTGCTAGTAAAAAAAAGATCTGTTAACATAGGCGTACTCTTTCTGGTTAAAAGCTATTATAAAAAGATGGGTTACATATATGCAATCTTAGTAAGATGACTCTGACGCAGGGAGAGGGCGAAAAGGCATTTAATCAGCATTTCCTAAAATATTTTTCTCCCCAAACTGCGCACAGCGTCGCCAAGTTCGTGCCATACATGTTGACCTAAGCCCTGCAATTCTCGCCAAGCACTAGGTTCAAGAAAACTGGCGTAAGAGGCAAAACAAATAACAGCCAGTGCTAAAAAAGCGTATTCTTGTACAGAGCCCGTGGGGAAAAGCCGTAAAGAGAAGCGGCTTTTGTCTACAAAGGGTAACAGCGGTACCCCTGAAGGTGTGCACATATCAAGCAATATATGCATTAGCGCCCCAAAGCTTAGCCCCACACCCCATTGAAAATAACTGGCCTTGCTAGAAAAAACATTCCATTTTTCAAAAAAATCCATACCCTGTACTGCCGCAAAACACAGCACAAAAGCCAGTAAATACGAACCGTACCAATGACTAAATCCGCGATGGATACGCTTAAATGTTTGCTCGGGGCAAGGGGTTAAGCGCGCCAAGGTCATATCTATAACATCGGGTAAGACAGAACCTACAAACACCGCCACTACAAGAGGGGGAGGAAAGCCCAAAGCCACAGCGCTGCCCACGGCTACGGTTTGATGTGTTATCCATTTCATAATGCGAGTATGCCTTGCGGTATATGGCTATGCCTTATTATAGAAACGCTGAGTAAATGCCCTTTCCCCTCTCGCTACACCAGACTCACCTTACGAAGGCTGTATACATGTCTTTATGCAATGCCTTCTTAGCAAAATGAGTCTTCCTTACTAGAGAAAGAAAATTGTATTAAATCAGCGTTTCCTTATATTTGTACTATTCAATGCGGTATTGTTAAAGCTGTGTGATGCGCTTTATCTTAGCTCTGCGTCGTCTTATTCTCTACGGTTTCGTCTTGCGCCATTGAGCTTTGCCCAGCTTGCTGCTGCAAAGCAGTCAAAGCCTTTTTTTGGCGTACATAGCTGCGCACAGCCACAAAGAGCACGGCCCCCACAATGCACACCGCCCCTAAGGCATTATTCCAAGTAAGTTGTTCATGAAATACAAGTACGCCGAGCAACATAACCGTTAAGGGCTCTAAACCATTAAAGATGGAGGCTAAGGTGGGTCCAAGAGATTGTACAGCAAAGACCATACACAAATTCGAACTAGCACTACTTATGATAGATAAAAGGAGCAAATTTTTCCACTGGGTCGGGGTAGAAATGCTCTGTAAATCTCCCGTAAGCAAGCCCAAAATACCCGCATAAAAAGAAGCAAAAAGCATAATATAGCCACAAACAATAGTCTTACTCTTGGCTTCAAACTTTGCCACCTGTATGCCTAAAACATACAAAGCCAACATGGCCGCAGAGAAAATAGTTAAGGCCATGCCCCAAAAGCTTATGCGTACCTTTTCCATATCTTGCA
>CAYJHX010000390.1:0-2186 GCA_964369395.1 uncultured Desulfovibrionaceae bacterium | reverse complement strand
GAAGCGAAGCAATCCATGTGTTTTAGTATTTTTTAGAATTATGCAGAGGTCTCAAAGTATGAGGGTAAAACTTTTCAAGGTGAGACTTCAGGTTACTGATAAACTTTATCACAGAAAATGAATTTGAATTTACAGCATAAATTTCCACTAATATAACAACTTAATTTCAAATTGTAATTAAAGTTATTTGGAAAGGGGGTCTGGGGGAAGAACCTTTTTTCAAAAAGGTTCTTCCCCAGTAGACTTTGTTAACTCTCTCAAAAATACGTATTTCTCTCTAAGGACGCTATGTTTTTATTCATTCTTCGTCGATTACTGGCCACAATTCCTTTGCTTTTGGGCATATCTTTTTTCGTGTTTTGCATTTTGCGTTTGGGCGATGCCGATGCGGCTTTGGCTTATATTCGTTTGTCCGGCCTTGTGCCCACGGAGGCCATGCTGGCAGAGGTTCGCCAAGAACTGGGGCTTAATTTGCCTTTGTGGCACCAATATTTTTTATGGCTTAGCAAAGCAGTGCAGGGAGATTGGGGGCTTTCGTATGTGTCGGGTACATCGGCCTTGCACGAAGTGCTGGCCTATATGCCGGCCACACTTTCGCTGACTTTTTGGGCCATAGTGCTTACGGTGCTGGGCAGTATCCCATTGGGCATTGTGGGGGCTTTATATAGGGATAGATGGCCGGATACACTTATACGAATATTTTCTTTTTCGGCCGTGTCCATGCCTTCGTATTGGCTGGGCTTTTTGTTGGTACTTGTTTTTGCTCGTTTATGGGATGTGTTGCCGGCCATGGGAAATGCCGGCCCTCTTTCTTATATTTTACCTGTGTGTACTTTGGCTTTTATGTCTTTGGGTATCAATGCGCGCTTGGTGCGCGCCTCGGTGTTGGAGCATATGCAAAGCCGCGCTGTGACCTATGCCAGATCGCGAGGGCTTTCGTCGTTGCGTATTTGGCTACATATTTTGCGCAATGCCAGCATTCCTGTGCTTACGGCTTTGAGTATGTACTTTGGGGAATTATTGGGCGGCGCTGTTATTGTAGAAAGCATTTTCAATTGGCCCGGTGTGGGGCGCTATGTGGTGTCGGCCATTTATAATCATGATTATCCGGTAATACAGGCTTTTACTTTATTGATGGTTTGTATTTTTGTGGTCATAAATCTTGTGGTAGATATAGTGTATGCCTCTATAGACCCACGTATTATTTTGACAAAGCATCCTCGTCGTAGGGTTCTTAAGGAAGCCTATGAAAGATAAAAAATTCTATGTGGCTTTGGCTATTTTTTTGCCTTTATTTTTGTGTATTGTTTTGGGCCCGTGGTTGGCGCCGCACGATGCTACCTTGGTGGATTTAAGTAAAAAGTTTTTACCTTCCAGCAGTGAACATTGGCTTGGCACAGATCATTTAGGCCGCGATGTTTTTTCGCGGTTGATGTTGGGGGCGCAATATTCGTTGTGGACGGTGTACGCCATTTTAGCCATTTTAGTGATTGTTTCTTTGGTGCTTGGCGCTTTTTCAGCCATGATAGGCGGTCTGTTTGATACCATTGTCATGCGTATTTGCGATGGTATGATGATTTTTCCCACGGTGGTATTGGCGTTATTTCTTATTTCTGTTTTGGGTACGGGACTTACCAATTTGGTATTGGCCATCAGTATAACACATTTGGCTTGGTATACGCGCTTAGTACGCTCGTATGTGTTGACTTTAAAAAATCGAGAGTATGTGTTGGCGGCACAAAGCATGGGGGTAAGTCGCGGGCGTCTTTTGCTACGTCACTTTGTGCCCATGATTTTGGGGCAAATCTGTATTTTGGCCACGCTAGATGTGGGGCATATGCTTTTACATGTGGCGGGGCTTTCTTTTTTGGGTTTAGGCATTCAGCCCCCCACACCAGAATGGGGCGTTATGATAGCCGAAGCGCGTAACTACTTGCGCACACAACCGCAATTGCTGTGCTATCCCGGTTTGATGATATTTTTAGCCACAGCGGCCAGTAATCTTTTGGGGGATGCTTTGCGGGATAGATTAGACCCGGCCTTGCAAGAAGGGCATGGGGGTGTAGGTGCAGATTCTAGCGCAGAGTTGAGTGCCCATTTCCATGTAGATACCAATGCAGAGTTCCAACAAGATAAGAGGTGACGTTGTGCTTAAGGTAGAAAATCTTACTCTTTGCGCGGGAAAC
>CAYJHX010000389.1:0-2192 GCA_964369395.1 uncultured Desulfovibrionaceae bacterium | reverse complement strand
AGCATGGGCGCTTTTGAAGCGGCGTGGGTCCAGTCCACGAAAGGCCCGTTTTGGGCGCCATGGTTGTTGTAGTATTCGTACATTTCTTCGGGAGCAAAGCCGTTATCCCAAGGGAAGACAGGCTTGGCGGCGGGGCCATTGTCTTTGTGAGTAAAGTAGTATTCTACGTGACATTGGGCGCAAACCAAAGAGCGCATTTCGTTACGAGAAATGTTATTGATATCTTTGCCACTGCGTACGAGCCAATCTTTAAGGGGCTCGGAATAGAGGCGTAATTCCATGGTTTGAGGGTCGTGACAATTGGCACAGCCAATGGCGTGGTCTCTGGCATCGAGCTTGTCGCGGAATTCATTGGAATTCATACTCCAGAACTTATCACCGTATTGACCCACCCATTCCATCATCTTGGGGGTTTTGCAATTCCAGCAAGTGGCGGGCAGGCCGCCTTGCTCGGAAAAGCGATTGATGCGGTCAATGTGTACCACATCGTCAATGGCATAGGTGTGTCCGCGAGCTTCGTTATATTCGTAGCTGAAGGGATACCCGAGCCAGAGGTTTTTCAAATACGGTTGCGCGTGTTTAAAGCCTTTGGGTAAGGGGGAAAAATCGTCATTTTTTCTGTAGTGCACAGAACCTTTGTATTCTGTCATGACGGTATTTTCGGCATTTTTTTCAAAAGAGGCATATTGTGCAGGGAAAATGTCTTTGAAAGCCGAATTTTTAATTTCGTCTTTTTTAAGGCCGGTATTATATTTAGGGGTTTCTAATTCGGTGCTTACGTCATTACAGGCCGTAAGAAAGCTTGTGAAAAGTAAACACAACAACGCCATAAGTGTGAGAGAAAGATAGTTTCTATTCATCGGCAATCATCCTTTTGCTGATGGGCTTTTGGCGCATATGTGCCACGCTACGGTGACAGTCAATGCAGTACGTTTTTGCTTCCATGCTGGCTACGCCCATATTGGTAACAGCGTGACACGATTTACAATTTTCATTGACTACATCCATGGTAGAAATGCTCACATGTACGGGCACATCATTTCCTTGGATGTTGGAAACCACATCCTTAAAAGCCATACCGGCTTTATAAGGCAGTTTTTCCAACAGATTTGTAGGGGCGTGACAACTGTTGCACGAAATATTGGCGTGAGTAGACATTTTGTGTGTTACCGCGGCGCGATGCATAACGTGGCAACTAGAACAAAAAGGTCTGTTGTCGGTGTACTGCATAAGAACCGCCGCTGTGGCAATGCTGCTTATGCCTATGACAATACCTATTAACACCAATTTTAGCCACGGGCCGTGGCGCGATGCTCCCATAAACTCCTCCTGTGTAGGTCACCTTGATGGTGGCTGAAATGAATAAAGCTCGATTGTTTCTTTATAAACCTCCTTAATAGGGATGCTATAAAAATGCGTTCAATGACTTATTCAAAAAAGGTGCTGTGTTGAGTTATGAAATACGACGTTATGGTTTAAAGGTGTATATTTTGAGAACTCTGCACAATTCATTGTGTGCGGTCTTATTTTAGTTTGCTTATGTAATTTGCTGCAAGTGTGATTTGTAAAAAATGTAAGAGGTGCCTTGCTACGCTTTGTTGTACTTTATTGTGTTTTGTACCGTTACTTTCTCGCAACATATCGCTATTGTAGTGAAAACTAGTGTAAGAATTGAAAGTAGCTCTTGTAAAGTAAGGCTTTTGGAGTAAGGAGGAAATTACTCTCCCCCTCTTTATGGCGCATTATATTCATTTTTTTTGAAAAAGAAAAGACCTTGTTACAAATTTCCCTTGAAAAGGGGCTTTACAATTCTTCGCGCATGTTTTACTGGCAGGGGGCAATGTAGTAACGGTCTTTTTCAAAAGCTTGTTGAGGTGTGTAGGTGCCAAAACCGGTATGGCCACATGGGAAAGAAGCTTTGCGTTTAAGATGTTTTGTTAACCCCTTTTACCGCACAGGATATTTTACAGTGTGTCGCCAAGTATTGCGCGACGGATGGGCCTTATATGATGCATGAAGAAAATAATGGGCATGTTCTTTCTTGGGAAACGCCCGCTATGTTGTTTAATAGGGAAAAAGCATTACAAGCTTTAAATCAAGATTTAGAATTATTGCATACTCTTGTGAAGGTATGGCTTCATGAATACCCGCAGCGCTTTTTTAAGCTGCAGCAGGCCATTCAAAAAGAAGAC
>CAYJHX010000388.1:0-2195 GCA_964369395.1 uncultured Desulfovibrionaceae bacterium | reverse complement strand
TTTAGGGAATACGTAAAAAAATGAGTTTATGTAAAAATCAACTTGTATCTTTTCCACAGCTGTCATAGCCCGAGCATGCAATCGCCCCTTTTCGTTGCTATTTTGACAGCATGTTCAAAAAGGGTGAATGCGTATCCCGTGCAGGGGTGTAGCAGGGGGTGGATGCAAGGAAGGCGAAGCTTTTTGCGCAAGGAATATACTCTTATGGTATTTGACTGGAGCAAAAAGCAAGCCTGACGCAGCAGACACCCCCTGCTACGCCCCTGTGAGGGTGGCAACCATAACAGCCTTGATAGTATGCATCCTATTTTCTGCTTCGTCAAAAGCCACATTGGCAGGGGATTCAAAAACGCTGTCATCCACTTCCATGGCTTCAATACCATACAGCTGATACAATTCTTCGCCCATATCTGTATCTCTATTATGGAAAGAGGGCAAACAATGCAAAAATTTGCAATCAGGATTGCCTGTAAGTTCCATAGTTTTTTGTGTCACTTGATAGCTACGCAAGCGCTCAATACGCTCTTTCCAGACTTCTGGCGGCTCGCCCATGGATACCCATACATCGGTATAAATAAAGTCGCATCCGGCAACACCGGCGGCAATATCGTCGGTAACGGTAATTTTTGCGCCACTTTCTTTCGCAATTTCCAAAGAAAGGGCTGTAATATCTTCATAGGTTTGTGAACCATTGGGAGCAATAGAACGAAAATCCATCCCCATTTTGGCTGCACCAATCATAAGTGAATTGCCCATATTATAACGCGCATCGCCAATGTAAGCGAAAGTCATTTCGTGCAGTGGCTTGTTGCAATGCTCTTGCATGGTCAAAAAGTCTGCCAAAATTTGTGTGGGGTGAAACTCGTTGGTAAGGCCATTCCACACAGGCACAGAAGAAAATTGTGCCAAGGTTTCTACTTTTTTTTGCTCAAAACCGCGGTATTCTATACCGTCATACATGCGGCTGAGCACGCGGGCTGTGTCGGCCATGGATTCTTTTTTGCCTATTTGCGAACCAGAAGGCCCCAAATAGGTGGTAAAAGCTCCCTGATCGCGAGCGGCCACTTCAAAGGCGCAACGCGTGCGGGTAGAATCTTTTTCAAAAAGCAAAACAATATTTTTACCTGTCAAATATTGCTTTTCTTTTCCTTCTTTTTTGGCCTTTTTTAGTGTTGCTGCCAAATCTAACAAGTAGGTTATTTCTTCTCGGCTAAAATCTAATAATTTTAAAAAATGTCTGTTTTTTAAAGGCATATAGGGGAGTCTCCTGCGTGCACGATAGTAGCGATTTTTCAACGAGGTGTTGAAAGAAGAAAGAAATGTAGACTTTTTAGGCCCAAGTAGCAAGAGAGAAGAAGGGGAGAAGGCGGACAAAAAGTGCTAGCCGTTAAGTATCTTAGCAAGTATCACATCGGCCTGCATGGCGGCTGCCTGCAGAACCCGTGGAGCCAATGGGGGTAAGTTGCTAATATCAGAAGCAAAATCGCCTACAATGACTAGGTTTTGTCCAAGGTGTCGCTTTTGCATGGGCGGGCCATCATAGCCGGCAATGCCGGAAGCGCTGACACAAAAAATATCTTGCACCATGCAACCTTCTACAAAAAGCTGTTTACTTTGAGCCACATCCAGCGCTTCTACCCATAATGGCGCTGCGGGCAAAAGGGTGGGTAAATTTTCCGTATCAATAAACATTTTATGTGCAGTAATAGTTGCTTGCGGGCAAAGTTCCATAATTTGCTCTGTTAAGGCTTGCACTTTAGGCATACCTATGTGGCGGGGAAAATAAGGCTGCCTATTTAAATTAGATACGTCCACCGCATCATGATCGATAAGCACCAAATTTTGTATGCCACTACGCACGAGCATAAGGCCCACATTGGCACCAAGGCCACCTGCTCCGGCAATACCTATAGTTACAGCGGCAAGCTTGGTAAGTTCTTCGGGCAGCAAATACCGTTGTAAACCTTGTTGAAGTAACATAGCGTTTCCTTAAGAAAAGTTTTGTGGGAGGCGCTGCCTCCCACGCCTTCCGCCAAAGGGGATAATCCCCTTTGGAAACCTTAATTTACTACTTTTGTATTCGCTTACAAATAACGAAAACAATACAAAGCCTCTTTACACATTTAAGGGTATATATTTTTTTAGATAGTGTCGTCAAATGCACCTTTTCGACTTTCTCTACGTCAGATTTCACA
>CAYJHX010000387.1:0-2195 GCA_964369395.1 uncultured Desulfovibrionaceae bacterium | reverse complement strand
TATGTGAAGCCGTTTGGTTTGCTGAGTTTGTGAACTGTAGTAGTCTTTTGAAAAAGATTGTTTTAAAAGATCTGAGGAAATGTTATTTTCAGCATTATTTTTGCTTGAAAATAAAGATATTATCCCCATAGCTTTTCGCTGTTACTTTTGTAAAACCTTCTTTGCGGGCAGGTTTGCCTTCTGTTTTATCATTTTTAAATAAAAAGTTTCCGTTAGGGTTCACATAATGCCAATGGGTGCCTGACCATTTGGTGCCGCCACCATTGGCTTGCCCGAACACATACACGTCATCACGGCCTGTGGGCAAATCTATCGTGACTTTTGCACGAGAGGCCACAGTAATCCAACCTTTACTTACCCAAGGATTAGAATAATCTTGATAATATACGGCGGCCTGCACAGTTTTGTTAGATTTATTTTCCAAGATAAGTTTTCGCGCCAAAGCGTCAGGCAATGCGCACACTAAGGTTATACTCATACACACAAGGCTAGATAAAATATACTTATTCCACATAGTATTGCTCTTTTTTTAATGTTTATGGGTATATTTTGTGAAAAAAAGAGATTTTAGTCAAGTTGTTTCGAAAAATATCTTGTGTAGAAAAGGAAAAATTAAGAAATAAAGCATGCTGATACTTTCTTGTTTTGCTTTTGCCATTTGGCCTTTCGCCTTGCCATTTGAAGGGGGAGTGTTTACAAGACATCATGCAAAAACACACACCAGCTATTATGATTCAAGGCACTTGCTCCAATGCGGGAAAATCGCTACTCACAGCGGCTTTGTGTCGCATTTTTTTACAAGATGGGCTTTCGCCGGCGCCTTTTAAATCGCAAAATATGGCTTTAAACTCTTTCGTAACTTTAGATGGTTGTGAAATTGGTAGGGCGCAAGCTTTACAAGCTGTGGCTTGCGGTCGCGAGCCGCATACGTTTATGAACCCTGTTCTTTTAAAACCTCATTCTGATATGGGGTCTCAGGTGCTCGTCTTGGGTAAGCCCGTGGGACACATGAAAGTCCAAGAATATATTCGTTATAAACCCAAGGCTTGGGATGTTATTACGTCGGCGTATGCAGATTTAGCACAAACAGCCGATGTCATGGTTATTGAAGGGGCAGGCTCTCCGGCAGAAATCAATTTAAAGGCGCATGATATTGTGAATATGTCTGTGGCTCATTATGCTAAAGCGCCGGTATTGCTTTGCGCCGATATTGATCGTGGCGGGGCTTTTGCGTCTTTGGTGGGAACCATGGCTCTTTTAGATGCACAAGAAAAGGCACGAGTGGCGGGTTTTGTGCTCAATAAATTTCGTGGAGATAGTCGCCTTTTAGACAGCGCTTTTCCCCCCATTGAAACCATGACAGGTAAACCTTTTTTGGGCACGGTGCCGTGGATACCAGATTTGCATTTACCCGAAGAAGACTCCGTTTCTTTTCGTTTGTATGGCCTAGCACAAGACTCAGAGAAACACAGCCATGCGGTGCTAGATGTAGCCATTATAGATACGCCACATTTGAGTAATTTCACGGATATTGACGCTCTTAAGATGGAAAGTGATGTGCGTTTGCGCGTGGTGCGAAAAGCGGAAGAGCTGGGGTGTCCGGATATGCTCTTGTTGTTGGGTACAAAAAATACCTTAGGGGATATGCGTTATTTGGAGGAAAAAGGCTTTGTAAAAGTATTGCGCGAAATACATGCAGAAATTCCCTATATATTGGGTATATGTGGCGGATTGCAAATGCTTGGGCAGCGCATAGAAGATACTCTAGGTTTAGAAAGCGGTGCGGCGATGACTCGAGAGGGTTTGGGGCTCTTACCTGTGGTAACACGCATGCAAGCGCAGAAGCAGTTGACACGATGCCGTGTGCAGTATACAGGGCAGGGCGGGACAATGACTTTTGATTTGCAAGGCTATGAAATTCATCATGGTGAGACGGTATTTCAGGAGAAAGTATCTAAAACGTTGCCCATGACAGAGCCGGTTATTTTTAATAGTAAGGGTGCTGCTCTTGGTTGGAGACAGCATGCAGAAGGGCGCACTATACTTGGCACCTATGTGCACGGTATTTTAGATAATGATGCTTTTCGGCGCCATGTGCTTAATGATGTACGCATGCAGAAGGGGCTTGAGCCTATACCAACAGTAACTCCCTATACATTAGGTCCCGACCTTGATAGATTAGCCAAGGTAGTGCG
>CAYJHX010000386.1:0-2198 GCA_964369395.1 uncultured Desulfovibrionaceae bacterium | reverse complement strand
CGTAAAATTTGATGCGGTTGCAAATCGTACACAAAAGACGCCGGACAGCCCGCCGTACAATTGCCGCATTGATAGCAAGTAGCTACCTTTTGCCCGCATGCTTCTTCCAACTCTGCAATTTCCTTGCTAAAGTCAGTTTTGAGATGTTTTTGCATTTTACATACCTCGTAAATTTGCCCTGTTACAAGAGGGCCAGTCACACATCTTTTCAATAAAACTTAAGCCCTTATTCGCTCATTTTTAGGGCCCAAGCTTTGTATAAACGGAGCTTTCTATCCAAAAAATAGATAGACAGTCATATACATGGATGCAGAGAAATGGCAAGTCTTTTTATTCACAAAACAAGCATTCTCGCACCCTTTATCTATATATAAGCTCAATATGTTCTTTGTCATGCCAATCAAGGTTGCTTTTTTGCACTTTTAGGCGCAACCATGCATCCTCTAAGCTTTTATTTTGCCCCCAAAAATATCCTTGGCACGCTTTGGGCAAGGTGAGGCGATGCACACTGTTTTGCCCCAGCGCCTCTACTATATATGTATGTAAAGCTTGCCCCTGTACCATACTCCCAAGGGAGGCATGGCGCGGCCCTGCCAAAATGTGTTCTTCTAGGCTCGCTTCCGGTGCAAGCCCCATACGTATGACGGGCACCCCAGCCAAATGCGCCGCAAGCCACCCTTCGCTTAAAGCTTGTACTGTTTCTGTAAGGTTCCACGGGCTAAAAGTTTGCTCGCGCCACATCTGCGCAAGCTCTGTACCGGCGATAACTTGGCAAGGATAAAAACGTAAAAAATGCGCCTGCGCACGCAAGGCTTTGGTCACATCTTGCAAGAAAACAGTTGGTGTGACCCCAGGCATGCCCGGCATAAGTTGCACCCCCAAGGTAAAACCCTGTTCATGGATGTACGCACAGGCCTTACGTACAATCTCTTCCGTATAATGACGCTTGGCTTGCATTAAAGCCGCATCATCGAAACTTTGCACGCCAAGCTCAACACAAGTAAAGCCCACATCTTTCATAATTTTAAGGCGTTGCGCGCTTAAAGCATCAGGGCGCGTAGAGCAACGGGCGCAGGTGATAAGGCCTTGTTGGCGCATGGCCTGCACAAAAGTGCAGCATAATTGAAAATCTTCTTCGGGTAAGGCCGTAAAGGTGCCTCCATAAAACGCTATTTGCGGTGAAGACAAGCCTTGCCTTGCCCTATGGTGCAATTGCGCCAAAGTACGCTCAAGCACGGACTTTGCAGTACTGTCTTCAGAGTACAGTAAAGAGGGAAAATATTGCCAGTAGGCTTGGTCTTGCTGACTTGATTGGCCTTGTTGGCTTTGTTGGCCTTGATGCTCTCTTTGCTCACAGTACGTCTCTTCAGACTTGCATTGTGTTGTGAGGCTATGCATGTTTTCATAATACCGCTGTTTTTTGCAGTTATGAAAAGAAGATTCTTTTACGGTGCCACTTTGCAAATGTTGCGCGCAGAAAATACAACGTTGCTCGCATCCTGCAAAAGGGATAAAAATGGGCATTATTTGAGAAAAAAAAGCTTTATTTTGCGGCCAAGAGAGTTGTAAAACGCGTTGCGACATAAAAGAGCTATCTTATTGTTTTTATAATTTTTTTCTGTTTTAAAAAAGAACTGTGCATTTTTTGCCCCAAAAAATAGCGCTGAAATGCAAAAAAAACCTTGCATACAAGGGGTATGCAGAGTATATGCATTTAAAGGTTCACTTTTTACAGCGATTTTGAAGCCTTTATGGCACCGCCAAGGCTATGCTATAAAAAGAAAGAAAATGCAAGCTTTTATCAAAGCACCATCACTTCCACGAGGCACGGAACAGGAAGGCTGTGTTCTCTAAGGCAAAAACCTTTTGGCTATGAGGGTTTGTTGGCCTAGAGAAGTTGACTGAGCGATGAAAAAGATTGTGATATAAGCGTTAAGCAAAATTTGTATTTGCTAAGGTATATTCATATTGGAGGATAGTATGGGGAAGACGTTAACAAAGGCTGAAATTGTAGAAGCTATTTATGAAAAGAGCGATAAGAATCGCGCTGATGTAAAAGTTGTTGTGGAAAAACTCTTAGAAATCATGAAGCGTGCCATCAAAAAAGATGACGCCTTGCTTGTAAGTGGTTTTGGTAAATTTGAAGCCTACGACAAAAATGCTCGTAAAGGCCGTAATCCACAAACCGACGAAACCAT
>CAYJHX010000385.1:0-2211 GCA_964369395.1 uncultured Desulfovibrionaceae bacterium | reverse complement strand
AAAATATTCCTTTTACCTTATATGAAATTGCCAGTGAACTGAGGTTGCTTTTTGAACCACAAGTACAAGAAAAAGGCCTGCAACTTCTTTTTGTAGGCGACGATTACGCAAAAAAATTTCTACTCGGCGACCCCTTACGTATTAAGCAAATTTTCTTTAACCTTATTGGGAATGCCATAAAATTTACCGAAAATGGCTCCATTACCATTTCTTTGGAAGTTCAAGAAGAAAAGAACGCACAAAGTATACGCTGTCTTTTTTCTGTGACCGATACAGGCATTGGCATGACACAAGACCAATGCTCACGCTTGTTTTCTGCCTTTATGCAAGCCGATACCTCTGTCACACGCAAATATGGCGGTACAGGATTGGGACTTGTTATTGCCAAGCGTATGGCAAACCTCATGCATGGTGATTTGTGGGTAGAAAGTTCACAAGGAGTAGGTTCCACATTCTTCTTTACGGCAGTATTTGAATACGCCTCGGAAAATGAGGTATCTACTGCGCTCACTACCAAAGATGTAACCATCACTCAACAAGACCGTGAAAATATTGCTTCTTATACCACAGCAGAGGGCTTGGCTCAGCCTTCTTCATCTCATGCAAAAGCCTCCGTCACTTGCACGGCAGAAAAAACAGAAGAAGGCGCGCATAGAGCACATATCTTACTTGTAGAAGACAACCCTATAAACCAACTTATTGCTGAAGAACTTCTTAAAAGCGTGGGACATTCCGTCGACATTGCCAATAATGGGCAAGAAGCTTTACAACTATTGACACAAAATACGTACAATTTGGTTTTGATGGACATTCAAATGCCCATTTTAGATGGCTTAACCACCGTGAAAAAAATCCGTCAAGATAAGCAGTTACAACATATGCCTGTGGTGGCCATGTCTGCCCATGCCATGACCGGCGACAAAGAAAAAAGCTTAGAGCACGGCATGAATGATCATATCACTAAACCTATTTGCCCTGAGACATTGTTTGCTACTGTACAAAAATGGGCTCAATTTAGTTCCTAGGTTGCATTTTCCTTTAGATTCACTTAGAAATACATTGAAGATGTATAAGAACTGTCTTTTTTAATGTATGAAGTTGTCTTAATTGCTACGCTTAAAAAAACTATACCTGTAAATACGTTTTGGAGATCATTATGAAAAAAATCTTACTTCCCTGCATGTTTCTACTTGCCTTTTGTCTTTCCTTGCCAAATGCCTCCTTTGCTGGAGCTAACTGGTGGGGAGACCGTTGCGATGAAGAAAGCAATATATGCTTACATATCGTTAATGTGAAACAAAATAAGATGGGCTTTTGGTCTTTTCTTTTCACTTTTTATAACAAAGCCGACGGCGTAGAAAAAGCCCTTTGCGAAGGCGCCGCTCCCTTTGAAAAAGAAGAAAGCCACGATGCAGCCGCTATGTTTTATAATTTTGACATCAGTAAAGATGGGAAAACTATCACGGTAAGCCCCTATCCTGATACTAAAATTGAAGAAGAAGGCGGCTGCACAAAAGCCCTTTTTGGCACCTACAAAAATCAAAAATAACTATATAACACTTTAAAAATAGTGAGGTTTTGTTATGAAAAGCATCTTCAAATCATTTATGATTGCTGGTCTTTGCGCTTGCATGTTCAGCCCAACTTTGAGCTTAGCAAACAATTGCCCTGAAAAAAGATCGGCCAAAAAAGAAATGACCGTTACTGTGCAAAAAGTCGGCGAAGAGTACCACATGTGCTTTATGAAATACGAACTCAAAGGAGAACAATATGTGACCATCAGTTGTGGTGACCGTAAATTGTTTGAAAAGTATGTGGGAAAAAAAGTAAAAGTAGACTATGTTGACGTGCAGTATTTTGATGAACATGACGGAGAATGCACACAAGAAAAAAGTATTCTTAAAATTGGCAATACCACTATACCTAAAGGTTAGCAGATAGATAAATACAAATATCTTTGAGATATTTATCATATTTTACACACTGTTAACAGCATGTATCATGAAGGTTCTTTCTCTTAATTAAAGGAAGAACCTTCACAAAGTAGTTGAAAACGCTCTCATTTCAGCTATTTTGTTAAACATTCGTACTCTGTAAAGTTTTGAACAATACAGTCTTAGTAAAATTCTTTATTATTTTAACTGTATAAAAAGCATCTATTTTCTTTCTTGACGAGAAGGCCCCTCTCCCTTAAGATAAATCGTTTTGTAC
>CAYJHX010000384.1:0-2212 GCA_964369395.1 uncultured Desulfovibrionaceae bacterium | reverse complement strand
AATTGTCTGCTACAGGATGTAGCAAGCCCCGCAGGGGAGCAAGCTAAAGGCAAGGCGGAATTTACTTTCGCCGCCAGCCGAAGCTTGCGATAGCTTGTGTTGCACAGGACGTGCAACCAAGCGGTATGATATTCGCATGAACCAGAAGAGTCCTATGCTTTAAGAAAAAAGCTTCGTTCTTCTTAGATAGTACTTTTTTAAACAATCTATTTACACTATAAAACAAAAAACATCTACTTTATAAGGATATATCATGTCAGAATTACATTGTTCTCACTGTGGGCAGAAATTATCTGCCATAGATAAAGAATGCGCTCACTGTGGAAAGAAAATAAGTTTCTGGAGAGATGTTAAAGCTAGTATAGAGCATAATCGCTGGTATCAAGCTTTACTTGCTGTTTTTGTGGTTTTTTTATTGGGCTGTTCGTGGTATGTTCGCGCCAATACGGGCTTACGTTGGCCTCTTTTTGCTACGGTCATTGCTTGTGCGCCTTTAGTGCCGTGGTTGTTGCAGCTTGCTTATAAAAATGCTGCACCGAACAGTATTCCAGAAGATACCCTTGAAACATTCGATACGCCCAACACGGAAAAAGCGTCGTCTGCATCCGACAGTAGAGTTAAAACAACAACTACGTCCTCTACAATAAAGACCGGAGAATAGTCTATGCACAGGCGTGCTTTTTTGCGTGCTCTTACTACTGTATCTTTGTCAGCTTTACCGCTGGCATCGTGGAGTGTTTTTTTTCCGCGTCAAGGGATGGGAGCAGGGCTTATTCCACAGACACCACAAAATACGCAATATGGACAATTACCCCAAGAAAGGCAGTATGACCGCTATGTAGATCATATTCCTGCCATTCCCATTTTGGCCTTTTATCGTGTACACGATACGCCGCGTTTTCCTGAAGATATTTCTAGCACGCAATTGGCAAATCTTTTTTCCTATGTATGGTCACAAGGGTATAGGCCTGTAAATATAAGTGACATTCTTTTAAATAGAATAGACTCTGTAGTGCCTGCCGGTTTTAAACCTCTTGGTATTACCAGCGATGCAGCCCACGCGAGCATGATTTTTTCTACCAACACCGCCCCCAAAGGAGGAGATAAAGGGCCTTTGCAAAATGCGCAATCTTTTGTGGAAATTTTTGCGGCGTCTTTACAAAATATCGCCATGCCGCGAGCTACATTTTTCTTAAGCATACCCAAGGGGAAAAAAAATAATTCGTATTTTGGATCCATAATGCCTTTAAAGGATATTGCCGATGTTATGCAAGTTATGCCCCATGTGGAATTTGGCTATCAGACCAAGTGGTATACGCCGTTAGGCGCTTTAAAAGGCGATCAAGTACGTACTTTGCTCGAAGTGCAAATGGAAGATTTCCAAAAAATGGGTATGTTAGAAAGAATTCCGCGTATTATTTCTTATCCTTTTGGGGGAAAACCCAATGATGAGGGCATGCTCGCTCTGCGTGATTTGAAGTTTTTGGGCGGGGTGTTAACATATCCCGGGGTAGGAGAAGCCCACCACGAAACGGTGCCTCAATGCTTGTATGATGGCAGATTGCTTACTAATGCCTTTTTATTACCGCGCGTGGCTGTCGGTTCTCATGTGTATGCTCCAGGAAATAAACCTGCCAAAAATCCTCCCATAGAACCCATTGATGATTTTAAAAAAGATGTGGGTAGGGGAGTGCCAAACCCTTATGTGAGTAAGGGGAAATAAAATAAAAATTCAAGAAAAAGTCTAGAAAAACTTTAAAAACATGCAAATTTTATAATAAATGTTGCCATAAATGAAATATTGTGCTAGCGTTTGCCCCAAAAGAGTATATCTTTATTGGGGCATCTTTTTTTGTGCTTCAACCTGTTTGTGGAACATTGTCTAAAATAATTTGTAATCTAATATTAACGTTGTCGCTTTGCGACAAATTGTCATGGGAAAAGGTTGACAGAAGGAACGGAGAAGCTTATCTAGTAGCCACGCCATTGTGCGTGTGAGTTTTTTTCTTAAGACTCCTTCTAAAGCAAATCTTTTGATTTGCGGGCCTCAGCGCCCGAGGATGTATCCTCGTCGTTACGTTTTGTTCTGTAACGCCTTTATTCCCTTTTTTATACGTTTTTTTGTACGTTGTTTATTTTTTACCATGAGGTAAGCGCTTTGTTGTGCGCTCTTATGTAAAAAGAGGAAATCTTTATGGCTCAAATTACCCTT
>CAYJHX010000383.1:603-2219 GCA_964369395.1 uncultured Desulfovibrionaceae bacterium | reverse complement strand
CAAGGGTCTCGTGTTGACAGCTAAAAGTAATTCCTGTTACTTTACATATCATTCTTCAATAGCCTGTTAGGCACACCTACCTGTATTTTTCAAGGAGCTACCATGCAAAAACGTCTTTTTGGCACCGACGGTATTCGGGGCAAAGCCAATATATATCCTATGACAGCTGAGATGGCTTTACGTCTTGGTCAAGCAGCCGGAACCTACTTTCGTCGCGGCACGCATCCGCACAAAGTGCTTATTGGCAAAGACACACGGCTTTCCGGTTACACTTTTGAGTCGGCCCTCACGGCGGGTTTTTGCTCCATGGGCATGCATGTTATTATGGTGGGCCCCTTACCCACACCAGCCATTTCTTTCTTAACGCGCAATATGCGTGCCGACCTTGGCGTAGTTATTTCTGCCTCCCACAATTCCTATCAAGACAATGGAATTAAATTTTTTGATGCCGAAGGCTATAAGCTGGCTGATGAAGTGGAAGATGCTATTGCTGACCTTATGCAAAAAAGTCATAACGACGGAACAGGACAAACTTGGGACTACCCCCCTGCCAAAGAAATAGGCCGCGCCAAACGTATTGAAGACGCCGGCGGGCGCTATATTGTTTATACCAAGAGCTGCTTCCCTGCGCATATGTCCTTATCGGGCTTGCGCATTGTCATTGATTGTGCCCATGGCGCTGCTTATAAAGTGGCTCCCCTTGCTCTAGAAGAACTAGGTGCCGAGGTCATTGCCCTTGGCAATCAGCCCAATGGCCTTAATATCAATGATGGTTGTGGTTCCCTCTTCCCTCAACGTACTGCTGAAAAAGTGCGCGAACTGCGCGCCGATATTGGCCTTGCCCTTGATGGCGATGCCGACAGGCTGCTTGTGGTGGACGAAAACGGTACCATTTTGGACGGTGACCAAATTATGGCTCTCTGTGCCTCTGCCATGTTAGAACGAAACGAGTTACCACAAAGAACCCTTGTTTCTACAGTAATGAGCAATATGGCCCTAGAAATTTTTATGAAAGAACGCGGTGGTAAACTTTTACGCACGCAAGTGGGCGACCGCTATGTTATGGAAGCCATGCGCCGTGGCGGATATATGTTTGGCGGTGAACAATCGGGCCATCTTATTTTTCGTCAATACAGCACTACTGGAGATGGCCTGCTAGCGGCATTACAAATTTTACGCCATATGCAAGAGAAAGATAAACCCCTTTCAGAATTGGCCGGCCTACTGACCCCTTATCCGCAAGAACTTATCAACATTCATGTGGATAAAAAGCCTCCCATTAAAGACGTGCCTATTTTAGTACAAGCCATACATGATGTGGAAAGCGACTTTGCCGGCAAAGGGCGTGTTCTTTTGCGCTATTCCGGCACAGAATCACTGTGTCGCGTCATGGTCGAAGGCGACAATGCCCAAAAAGTGCGCGAACACAGCCAATTCTTGGCAGAGCTTGTGAAAAAATCGTTAGGAAGCGGGGAAAATTAACTTTTTTGAAAGAACTTTGTAAAAAGCTCTTTTTATCCTTACATTTTTTGCAGGGGGAGGAAGGGAAACCTATTTGCTAGCGCCCAAAAGTTTTCCCTGCCGCCCCCTGCACCCCCTCCATCCCTTCCAAAACG
>CAYJHX010000383.1:0-593 GCA_964369395.1 uncultured Desulfovibrionaceae bacterium | reverse complement strand
ATGCTCAAAAGGTGCACGAACATAGCCAATTCTTAGCAGAGCTTGTGAGAAAATCTTTGGGTAGCGGGGAAAATTAAGAAAGCCTGATTACTTATTTTTTTGGAGGAAGGAAACTTTTTCTACAATATGTATGGCCTAGCGGGCTGTTCAAAAAGTAGTAGATACAAGGAAATGGCCCTTTTTTCTCAAGACATAGGACTCTTATGGTCCATGCCGCGAGAAAAAAAGGCCTTTGATATAATAAACGCTTTTCAGCTATCTATGAAAATACAAAGCAAGTTGTTCAAAAAGGGCTGAATGCGAGGCAAGCGAAGTTTTTTCATGAGGCATAGGACTCTTATGGTCCATGCCGCGAGAAAAAAAGGCTTTTGACGCAGTCAAAGCTTTTCAGCTATTTATGAGAATCAAAGCAAGTTGTTCAAAAAGGGCTGAATGCGAGGCAAGCGAAGTTTTTTCATGAGGCATAGGACTCTTATGGTCCATGCCGAAAGAAAAAACAAGCTTAACGAAGCAAACGCCCTTTTTCAACAACTTGTGTTAGAATTTGTAGCCAACAGAGAACGTATACATATCCGCCCCCACGTTGAAAGCAT
>CAYJHX010000382.1:0-2223 GCA_964369395.1 uncultured Desulfovibrionaceae bacterium | reverse complement strand
AAAATATGGTCGATACAGAACGCATTGCCCTTTTAGGTTTTGGTACTGGCGCTACGGTCTCCCTTCTGCTGGGCGGGGCTCGCCTTGACGCGCAAGGGTGGGAAGACTATTGCCTCATGGTGCCGCAATCTACCGCCTATTGTAATGCTTGGGCCGTGGGACATGTAACAAAAATGCGCCAAGAGCTTCCATCCATGGGACGATCTTTTCAAGACAAACGCATCAAAGCTGTGGTGGCGGTTTCTCCCAAGTACGATATGTTTTTCACACAGCAGGCTCTGCAATATATGCAAAGCCCCTTGCTTCTTTTAGAAACCCAAGGGGAGCTGGGCAAAAGGACATGGCACGCCCAAAAAATACAAGCTTTTTTCCCAAAGCAAACGCAGTATACCGTCATTCATGGTGTGGATGAATTAGATCTTTTAGCCCTTTGCCCTCAAGAGTGGCGTACTGATTTACCCGACCTTTGTGGCACCGCCAAAGAAGATGCGCGCACGCAAGCCCATGAGTTTTTTCAAGAGCAGCTTCTCCACTTTTTGTTGCAATATTTGGGTAAAATTACCAAATAAGACCTCGTAGTATTTATATACAACTCTTGATGGAGAGGTTTTAAAATAATCCACGGTTATATGAGAAACAGTTGAGGTTCTTATGTCAAAACAATCCACGCCATGCACGCAACAAAGCGTAGCAGACACATCTCATGCTACGACGATGCCCGAAAGCCCAAATACAGCAAATGCAACAGACATATCACATGGGGCAAGCATTAAGGCCCCTGCCTCTCCTTGCACATGCCCGCGTTGCGACCCCTTAGAAAACCTGCGCCAGCGCGAGCAAACACACAGGCTCGTAGACTTTATCAATGAAGTGGGCATGCTGCGCTTAACACCGCGCACGGGCTATCAATTTTTAGGCACTGGCAAAGAAAATGTTGCTGAGCATTCGCACAGGGTGGCTGTCATTGGCTATATTTTAGCGAAATTAGCAGGGGCTGATAAGGCGCGCACGGTGTTCTTATGTCTCTTTCACGACTTAGCCGAAGCCCGCACCGGCGACTTTAACTATGTTAACAAAATGTATAATACTGCCAAACCGCGCATGGCTATGCAGCACGCCACCGAAGGTACCGGCCTACAAGAAGATATTTTGGGCTTTTGGGATGAACTTTCCGAGAATACCAGCAAAGAGGCGGCCCTAGCTCACGACGCTGATCAGCTCGACTTGATTTTTAATCTGAAGCAAGAAAGCGAACGCGGCAATAGTTTTGCTTTACAATGGATCGAAAGCGCCCTCAAACGCTTGCACACCAAAGAAGGGCAAGAAATCGGCGCTGTGGTGGTAAACACCCCTTCGCACTATTGGTGGTTTAACGGCCCCGACGCTTCTTGGTGGGAAAAAGAGAAATAATACAGCGTATTTTAAATGTATTCACATAACGAGAGTCCTGCACAATTCTTAATATAAGAGCCCTGCATAATTCTTAAATTTGCCAAAATACATGGATTGCTTCGCTGCGCTCGCAATGACTTTCGTTGTAATACCAAGTCATTGCGAGAAGCGTAGCGACGAAGCAGCCACCCAACGGGCGCCGAAGGCGTTTGCGTTTGCGAAGAATGAGCAATTACGCAAATGGACAGCAAAGCATCCATGATTTTCTAATTATGCAGGAGTCTTAACAAAGAAGACGAACGCGCCTTGAGGAGCGCACTCTTTGAGTATGTGGTTGAAAAGCTCATGAAATCTAACATAGTCGATGCTGAAAAACACATTTTCACGTTTTTCCAACAAGGCGTTTGTGTGAACACACTCTCGTGTCACTTGCCAAGGACGCCCAAATAACCTACCCTCTGCTGACACCCATTTTTGGTATAGTTCTCATTTATCATAAGGATAGACCATGCATATCAATCGCGAAGAAGCCTTGGCACTTGTCCAAGCACATACAACGGAAGCTTTTTTACTTCAACACGCCTTGGCCTCAGAAGCTGTTTTAGCGGCCTTAGCTACACATTTGCAAGAAGACCCCTCCCTTTGGGGTATCACAGGGCTTTTGCATGACGTAGACTATGCCCAAACAGCACAAACACCAGAAAAACATGGGCTTGTAGCTTGTGAACTTTTGCAAGACAAATTGCCAGATTACGCCTTGCAAGCCATCAAGGCGCATAATGGCGAAATGAATGGGCATACGCCCCAAAGTTCCTTAGATTTTGCATTGCG
>CAYJHX010000381.1:0-2231 GCA_964369395.1 uncultured Desulfovibrionaceae bacterium | reverse complement strand
TGACCAGCATTGCTCAAGGCGATGGCGAAGCCCTCACCGTATCTTGTAAAAATACGTTGCTTGGTATGGATTTTGATCTTGATGTGGACGCCGTGGTTCTGCCTACGGGTATTGTGCCCACCACAGCCAAAGAAGCCGTTATGCAATTTGATTATCGCCAAGGGCCAGACTTCCCCGATTTGGGATTGTTCGACGGCTTTAGCGATTCAAACTACATCTGCTTCCCTTACGAAACTCGCCGTACCGGTGTGTATGCCGCAGGTTGTGTACGTCAGCCCATGACCATGGATGCTTGCGAAGAAGACGCTTATGGCGCTGCTTTAAAAGCCATGCAATGTATTGAAGCTGCTGATCATGGCGTGGCTGTGCATCCTCGTTCTGGGGATATGTCGTATCCTATCTTCAACTTTGTACGTTGCACCCAGTGTAAGCGTTGCACAGAAGAATGCCCCTTCGGCGCTTTGGATGATGACGAAAAAGGCACACCTAAGCCCAATCCTGCTCGTTGCCGTCGTTGCGGTACGTGCTTTGGCGCTTGTCCTGAACGTGTTATTTCCTTCGCTAACTATAACATTGACCAAATTGGTTCTATGATTCGCGAAGTACACGTGCCTAAGGACTTCAAAAACGAAGGACCGCGTATTCTCATCCTTGCTTGCGAAAATGACGCTTATCCTGCCCTGGATATGGCGGCCATGCGTCGTAAGTCTTGGAGCCCCTATGCACGTATTATTCCTGTGCGTTGCCTTGGTTCTATCAATGCCATTTGGGTATCTGATGCCATGAGTAAGGGCTTTGACGGCGTTATGCTGCTTGGTTGTAAATACGGCGATGATTATCAGTGTCACTTTATTAAGGGTTCTGAAATTTGTAACCGTCGCAAAGAAAATATTGCTGAAACGTTGAATCGTCTTGGTGTAGAACCAGAGCGTGTGGATCAGCTGGAAGTGGCCATTGACGAATACGATAAAGTGCCCGATCTTATTGACGGATTTGTGTCCCGTATCATTACCATGGGACCCAACCCCTTCAAGGGCATGTAGGAGGAGTTATGGCACAGATGAAAATTAAACCTGATATGGAGTTTGTAAAAGAGCTGCAAGAGGCTGGCGGCGAAACACTGAAAAAGTGTTATCAGTGCGCCACGTGCTCTGTAGCTTGCCCTGTAGCTCCTGCTAACAGCCCGTATCCACGCAAAGAAATGGTCTGGGCCTCTTGGGGCATGAAGGACAAACTGAAAAAAGACATCGACCTTTGGCTTTGTCATAATTGCGGCAATTGCGCAGATTTATGCCCTCGTGGCGCGCGTCCTGCCGACCTTATGTCTGCCGCACGTAATATGGTCTATCGCGATCTTACCGAACCCACCGTTGTGGGTAAATGGATGAGCTCCATTAAGGGTCTTCCCATACTTTTCGGTATTCCTGCTGTGTTGTGGCTTTTTGTATGGTGGATTCGTGCCGGCTTTAATGACGGCAATTGGTTCCCCCGTGCTGAAGACGGACGCATTGTCTTTGGGCAAGTCTTTTATGGCGATTATACCATTGACCCCATCTTTATGATTACTTTCTTTGGCGCTGCCTTTATTTTGTATAAAGGCGTGTGCAAGTTATTAAACTTGTTTAAGCCCGAAGGAACAGTGCTTATGCTTGGCAAAACTAAGCCTTGGTACTGCCACTTGTATGATGTGATTGTAGAAGAAATTGTGACGCATAAAAAGTTTAGCAATTGTTCTACCCCTGCAGAAAAACCCGAAGATACAGAAGCCAAATCCGGTCGCAAATGGGGCCACATGGTGCTTATGTACAGCTTTGTGGCTCTCGCCATTGTTACGGCCATTGTGGCTGGCGGGCACTGGATTGGGAAAGTGATTCCGGCTTTAAAGGTGACTACACCTCTAGAGTTGACTAACCCCATAAAAATATTGGCCAACCTTGGCGCCCTTGCCATGGTTTTTGGTTTGGGCTTGCTCACCATACGCCGCATGAAGCTGAATCCCAAATATCAAGGTTCCTCTTTTTATGATTGGTATCTTCTTGGTATCATTTGGGTAGTGGCTTTGACGGGTATTTTAAGCCAAGCTTTCCGCTTGATGGATGCCATTACGCCGGCCTTCGTTGTGTACTATTTGCACTTGGTTTTTGTATGGATGCTCTTTGCCTATTTGCCTTGGTCAAAGCTTGGGCACTTTGTGTACAGAACAGCCGCACTTACCTATGTGCGCATGGTTG
>CAYJHX010000380.1:0-2241 GCA_964369395.1 uncultured Desulfovibrionaceae bacterium | reverse complement strand
GAATACGGATTTTCTTGACCGCATTGCTTTTATGACCTCTTTAGATGCCCTTACCCGTCTGGATAAGGAATACGCAAAAGAACTTAATGACCTGTATATACGCAGTATTGGCGCACAGCAGTAGGAGGAAAATATGATGTTTCTGCTACTTAGAAAAGAGGTCGGAATGTGTGCCTGTTCTGGCAAAGATACATGTGTCGTCTTTGATTTGGTAAATGAGCAACCAATCGGGAGCTATATGCAGTTCCCGAAAGCCTTTCCAATTTCCAGTCAAAGCATGGTCTTTATATTGGACAGGCAAAGGGGCTTCGTTAAGCAACAAGATAATAACATCTTTAAGCCGCTGCATATCGTAAGCCCTTCGCTGTGCTTTCTTAACGTCACGCCCAAACTTTGTATGATACACTGGTTGTCGCATAATTACCTATATGTCCAACTGCTTAAACAAATCATCGGCGTCTTTGGCGTGGTGCAGATTTTCGCCACGTTCCGCTTGCTCCAAAGTTTTCCGTGTTTCCTCATTGGGGACATGCCCAAAAGGCAAGCATTTATCACGAGCTATTTTGGTAAGCATCATGCGGCAAGCGTCAGAAACGGTCAAACCGATGTCGGCAAGCACTTCTGCTGCTTCTTGCTTAACGGCAGGGTCAATACGAGCACGTACATAATCACTGGCTGGCATACAGCATCTCCTTATATTACAAGTTTATGTTCTTATATAAATGTAGCTCAAATGAGCACAAAGTCAAGTGCGCATATTAACTTGTCGTTTTTATATAACAAAAAAATGCAAGTGCAGGTGCGTTATGAGTAGTTCTGAAATTCCTGCTGATGCAAAAGTTCTTTTGCCAAGTGATGCCAGTAAGCAGTTTTTAGATACGCTTCTTGGGCAAGGTTGGGATGCGTGGGGAGCTGGGCTTGGTGGACAAAGTTCTGCTGAACTCATGCTACAGCTTTTTTCCACCTTTAACCTTGTGGCACTTGCTGTCATCTCGGCTTTGTTCCTTTGGGTGCTTGCCGTAGCTGTGGCAGGAACTGCCCATGAAGGTGCGCCCTTTGGCAAAAAGTATAGCTCTCTGTGGATGCCCATGCGTTTTGTGGGGGCTATGGGCGCACTTGCGCCTATCTTTAAGGGATTAAGCCTTTTTCAAGTGGCAATTTTGGCTTGTATTGGCTTTTCCATTAACCTTGGCAATTACGTTTGGGACTTGGGCGTGGATTATTTTGTGGAGCATGGCGGACAAATTACCGTCCAAGCTCCAGACCAAAATGTGACGCACTATTCAGCCATCGCCAACGGTACGCTTCAATCTTTATCACTTCAATATTATCTCAATGAACGCCGTGGCCTTGGCACTTCCCCCGGTGGTGAGTGGGATTATTCCTCCAATATTCTCAGTTCTGGCGGCGAATACACTTTCAAGTTTAACGGCAATGCAGGAAGCATTACCATTGATTGCGTAGATGAAAGCGATGCCTTGTGCCGTGGCAAGGTCAACGCTGTAGGTACGGCTGTATCGTCTTTATCTTCCGTGGCGCAAAAGCTTGCTGACCCAAACACGCCTGCATCTGACATTGATCCATTGGCTCTCTATAATGCCGCCAATAAAATAAATAGTACCATTCTTTTGGAATTACAGAATTATGCCAAGCAAGGGCAACTCAAGGATAAATTGCAAGATTTTACAGACATTTCTAAGCAGTATGGGTGGTTTGTAGAAGGTTCGTCCTATTGGTCGATTTCATGGATAAACCAAGAAGTGCGTGAAGCCATGTATTCTGGCATTACCTACGAACCATCGCAATATACCAACTCAGAAATGCTTGCCATGATGCAAGGCTTACAAGACTTTGAGGCCGTTAAGGAACGCATAGCCAATTATATAGTTCGCCCTTAAAAAGCATACATTATGTTGAAATCTATTGAAAATATCTAAAAGTTATTATAAACTTCTTAACCAGAAATGACCTTACAATACAAAAAAACTGGTTGAGAAGGATTTGTAATAATGAGCATAAAACCAACTCAGAAGCATAAACAAGGCAATTTGATGTACCCAGATTTACTTGACCAGCTAAATCCCAAGCATCCTCTTTTACAGCTTGCCAATGCAATTCCCTGGGGTGAACTTGAAGAGCATTTTTTGCCTTTATACTCCACCACCGGAAGGCCGGCAAAGCCTGTACGACTCATGGTAGGATTACTTTTGCTTAAGCAAATTGAGAATTTGAGTGATGAGC
>CAYJHX010000379.1:0-2260 GCA_964369395.1 uncultured Desulfovibrionaceae bacterium | reverse complement strand
AAAATACTTTTTATGCACAGTGCATGAGGGCTTTGCTCTACAACAAAAAAACTTTCGCGTTATATTCTTGCTTGACAAAGGCGCAAAAGTAGGGCAAATACCTCTTTCTCTTTTGGAGGTTTTTTATATGTATGCAATAGTTGAAGCCTGCGGTAAACAGTTCCGCGTAGAAGAAGGCTGTAAGATTGTCGTTGATCACATCAAGGCTGAAGTGGGCGAGACCCTCACTTTGGATAAAGTGCTTATGCTTGGCGGTGCCGATTTTAAAGTGGGCGCACCCTATGTGGAAAATGCTAGCGTAAAGTGCGAAGTTCTTGGTCAAGGCCGCGGTGAAAAAATTATGGTTTTCAAGCGCTGGCGTCGTAATGACTCACGCAAATTGCGTGGGCATCGTCAAGATTTGACCACCTTGAAGGTAGTAGGCATTTCTGCCTAAGTATTTTGCTCTTGCGGTTATGTGCTGCACGGTAACAAAGATTCTTTCTTTGCTGTGCGCCGTAACCCAAGAGTATTGGTTATTCACCCCCAAGGCTGTTAAGGAGAAATCTAATGGCACATAAAAAAGCAGGCGGGTCATCGCGTAACGGACGCGATAGTGAAGGGCAAAGACGCGGCGTTAAGCGTTTTGGCGGTCAAAAAGTTTTGGCCGGCAACATTCTTGTTCGCCAATTGGGTACCAAAGTTCACCCCGGTGATAACGTAGGCATGGGCCGCGATTTCACCCTCTTTGCTAAGGTTGATGGCGTTGTAAAATTCGAAAAATTTATTCGTAAACGTCGCGTATTGACCAGAGTTCACATCGAACAAGCTTAGTCGGGCTGTTGGAAAATAGCAATCTGCGTTGTCAGCGATAAAAAGTCAAAGAACTTGTGTATGTCCATACACAGCGCATCTTGACTTTTTTCGCGTCCGTGCATCTTACCATTTTTGAACAGTCAATCGGTACGGTTTCGCCTTGGTTGAGATTGTACTTTATGACGAACAAAATACCGCCGCAAAAGAAATTCCTCGTATGGATATTTCTCGTGCGGCGTTGTTTTTTTAGCGCCCCAGAAAATATTGGGCAAGCCCCTCAAGGGCAAGTGAGTGTATTATGAGATTTGTAGATGAAGCTACCATCACCGTCAAAGCCGGTAAGGGCGGGCATGGTTGTATTTCTTTTCGGCGCGAAAAATTTGTGCCAAGGGGCGGCCCCGACGGCGGCGATGGCGGCAATGGCGGTAACGTCATGGTGCGTGCTGATGCTCGCTTGCTTAGCTTGTATGATTTTCGCTTAAAGCGTCATTATGAAGCTCAAAATGGTCAGCCGGGCATGGGCAGTCAATGCCACGGACGCAAAGGTGAAAATCTTGTGCTCCATTTGCCTGAAGGCACACTTATTTTTGAACAAACCCCTGAAGGCGAAGTGCTCATTGCCGACCTTACCGATCCTGAGGCGGAATTTGTGCTTGCTCATGGGGGCCGAGGCGGCAAGGGGAATGAGCATTTTAAATCTTCCACCATGCGGGCCCCACGTTTTTCTCAGCCCGGCGAAATGGGTGAAGAGCGCACCTTACGCCTTGAGCTGAAAATTTTGGCCGATGCCGGATTGGTGGGGCTTCCCAATGCGGGAAAATCTACTTTTATTTCCCAAGTTTCTGCGGCACGCCCTAAAATTGCAGCCTATCCTTTTACCACACTTATTCCTAATCTTGGTGTCATGATTGACGAATTTGACCCAGGACGGCGCATGGTGTTGGCCGATATTCCTGGCCTCATTGAAGGGGCCCATACAGGGCAGGGACTTGGCACCCGCTTTTTAAAGCATGTGGAACGTACCCGCTTTATTGTGCACATTCTTAGCATTGAAGATATTAATATAGATGACCCTTGGGCTGGTTTTGAGCTGATCAATGGAGAATTGCGCCAATTTGATGCTGGCCTCGGAGAACGTGTACAAATAGAAGTTGTCAATAAAATTGATACAGTAGATGAAGAAACTTTAGAGGCTCTTAAGGCCAAGGCTGCGGCGGATAATCGGCCCATTTTCTTTATTTCAGCCATGCATGGCGACGGCATAGAGCCTCTGGTGGCTCATATTTGGAAAATGCGTGATGCCCTCGACCAAAATGCTCCCTTCTTGCATTTCAAAGAAATAGAAGTGGAAGAAGAAGACGAATTCCCAGAAATTGAAGTGGAATACGTGAAAGAATAAAAACGTTTTTTTGGGGGGAAGGAGACCCCTTTTGCTAGCGCCCAAAAGGGGTCTCCTTCCCCCCAT
>CAYJHX010000378.1:0-2276 GCA_964369395.1 uncultured Desulfovibrionaceae bacterium | reverse complement strand
AGATGGTATGGCCCATTTTGAATAATGAAGCAGATATGGTCATAGGCGATCGTATCTCTCAAGGCGACTATGCCAGAGAAAATACGCGCCCTTTGCATAATTTAGGCAATACTATGGTGCAACGATTGGTAAATTGGGTGGGGAATTCACATTTTAGTGATATTATGACGGGGTATAGAGCCTTAAGCCGCCCCTTTGTGCGCACGTACCCGCTTCTGGTGGAAGGTTTTCAAATAGAAACAGATATCAGCCTTTTTGCATGCCAAGGGCGTTTTCGCTGTCTTGAAATCCCTATTCGCTATGTGGATAGACCCGAAGGCAGTGAATCTAAGTTACACACGGTGCGTGATGGCATACGTGTACTTTTAACCATTTTTCGCATTGTTCGTTTTTATAAACCACTAGCTTTTTTCTTTTCGTTGAGCATGTGTTTTGCCATTGCGGGCCTTGTGGCAGGCATTCCCGTTATTTGGGAGTTTATGGAAACCCAATATGTTACCAAGGTGCCCACGGCTATTTTAGCGGTGGCCTTGGAGATTTTAGCGGCGAATCTGCTTTCGGTGGGGCTGTCTTTAGATGGTCTTGCCAGGCAGCATGAAATAGATATTGAAAGAACATTACAAAAGTACAGTACGCCGCGCTATACTCGTTAAAGCAGTCAACGGTGCTTTGCCTGTGTGTACTTTTTTGGCCTGTGTGTACTTAAGGTCTTTGCGCAAGGCAGTATTTGCTAGCCTGTTGCAAAGGTTTGTTGCGAAAATGTTTTTTTATCGACTGTATCAACTTGTTATGTAAGGATGCCCTCTTATGGTGCATTTTATTCGCTATTTTTTGGTGGGCATCATCAATACCAGTGTGCATTGGAGCATTTTTTTCGTGGTGTTTCACTTTTACGGTTTACAAAGCGTTGCTAATGCGCTGGCTTTTGTGGCTTCAGTGCTGACTTCGTATGTGCTTAACTCTTTATTTACCTTTAAACAAACACTGGCAGGGAAGAAGTTTATTCTCTTCACCCTTTTTATGGGGTGTATGAATATATGCCTAGGCTTTGTGGCCGATATCTTTACGCTGCATCCCCTTATTACACTTGTCTTTTCTTCGGGCTTTTCTTTGGTTGTGGGCTTTCTGTTTTCAAAATTTGTCGTTTTTCGCGAAGTTAAGACCACTACTACGTAAAAACTCCAATGGAAAACATGGGGTATGTAAGAGCGCGTATACTCAACTGTCTGTTACAAAAGTCAATTTCGAGTAGGGTGTTCAAAAATAGCAAGATGCGAGGAAGCAAAAAAAGTCAAGATGCGCGGTCCTGCCCGAAGGGTGCGAAGCATAGTCGTTAGGTGAGCTTGCGAACCTTACGAATACAGAGAGCAACGCGTATTGAAACCTCTGCGCAATTAAAAAATCATGGATTGCTTCGTCGCTGCGCTCCTCGCAATGACTTGGTATTACAAAGAAAGTCATTGCGAGCGAAGCGAAGCAATCCATGTGTTTTAATGTTTTTTAGAATTATGCAGAGGTCTCGTATTAGAGATACATAAGCAGTTTGCCTTTTTTGCGCTGACGACGCAGATTGCTGTTTTTCAACGCCCTGTTATGGTTTGCGTTTTACACTAAGCCAATATTGTAAAGTGTTATACAATGTTTCCGGTACAATGGGCTTTGTTATGTGGTCATTCATGCCGTGCGCAAGGCTGATTTCTTTATCTCCGGTCATGGCATGGGCAGACATGGCCACAATGGGAATGTTGGCAAACTGCTTAAGTTTTCTAATCTCCGTTGTAGCGGTAAGGCCATCCATAATGGGCATTTGAATATCCATGAGTACAAGGTGATAGGCGCTGGCTTGTATCATGGTTAAAGCTTCTTGGCCATTATTGGCTATGTCTACAGTATAGCCAACACTTCTTAGCAATTCCATAGCAATAAGTTGATTAATTTCATTATCTTCCACCAAAAGCAGATGCCCTACCCCTTGAACGGAAAGGTTTTGCGCCTGCATTTCTTTTTCCAATTCCATGCTGTCTGCACAAAAACCAAACGTTGCAGTAAAGAAGAATGTAGCCCCTTCGCCTTCTACGCTTTCCACCCACATATCCCCTTGCATCATTTGAGCAAGATTGCGAGAGATAGCAAGACCTAAGCCTGTTCCCCCATACTTACGCGTGACGGAGGTATCGGCTTGGGAAAAAGCAGAAAAGAGGCGTGGTATTTGTTTAGCATTTAAGCCAATACCCGTATCGCTTACAGAAAAAAGACAGGTGATGGAATGTTCAGAT
>CAYJHX010000377.1:0-2303 GCA_964369395.1 uncultured Desulfovibrionaceae bacterium | reverse complement strand
TTTATGAGGCACAAAACAAAAATACCCACATACTCATGCAAGGTAGCGCCACCTGTAACTACTCTGTGTTAGGTTTTGAAAACGGCGAAGTAAGCATTGGTCAACTATGCCTGCCCAATGCTAGCGATTGGAAACAGTACCCTAGCCAAGCTCCTACGGAAGTAAAGAAAGCGCTCTAGGCAATCAATACTAGAAAACACATTAGAGAATTCTGTATAAGGTATTGTGCAGAATTCTCTAATAATATTAGATATTATAAAAAGCATTTTTCAAAAACACAAAAATACGCTCTCCAACACAACAAAAACTCATTTTTTCACAAAAGCTTTTTCAACAAAGCACCCCCCCAATATCACTTAACGAGTATTTATGAACAAATAAATACTGAGTAAAGAACTTGCTTTTCTCCAAAAAGTCTTTATACTCACAAAATGAAAAGGTTCCTTTTGTGAAAAACAAAACTAATACAAATCAAACACGCGAAGAAGGCTTTACACAAACGCCACCTTCGTAAAAAATTATTGAGTAAAATGTTTTTTTGAGTATCTTATGCAATCTACTAGAAAAATAATACAAATAGATGAAGAACGTTGCGACGGATGCGGTTTGTGTATACACAGCTGCATGGAAAAAGCGCTTGTTATCATGGATGGCAAAGCCAAGGTTATTTCTGATGTTTTATGCGATGGACTCGGGGCTTGCTTGCAAAGTTGCCCGAAAAATGCGCTCACCATTATAGAACGCGCAGCTCTCCCTTTTGATGTGGATGCTGTGCGTCTTTTAGAAACGCAAGTTCGTACTTGTAATTCTTCCCCTCCCCATGCCTCACTGCATGAAAAAAATGCAGAAAGCAAATGCCCTTCCTTGAGCCATAGTCCCTGTGCCAACAAACCATGGCCTCTGAAGTTGCGCATTATACCTGCCAACTCACCGTTTCTCAAAGAAGCGCCTTTGCTTTTGGTGGCCGATTGTGCACCGGCAGTATACCCCAATTTTCACGCACAACACGGCAGTAAGGTCAAACTTATGGCTTGCCCTAAATTTGAAGATCACGAGTTGCTTTTGCAAAAGCTTATAGAAGTTCTTGCAGAAAACGCCCCACAAAGTCTTGATACTTTGCGTATGGAAGTGCCCTGTTGCTCTGCCTTGCTACACATCACCAATGAAGCCATTCAAACTGTACAAAAAATGCATGACCAAGCTCTACCGCGAGCTAAACATGAAGTGTGCAATCGTGAAGGCCAAATTCTGCGTGACACACTATGAAACCTCTGCGCAATTAAAAAATCATGGATTGCTTCCTCGCTGCGCTCCTCGCAATGACTTGGTATTACAATGAAAGTCATTGCGAGCGAAGCGAAGCAATCCATGTATTTTAGTATTTTTTAGAATTATGCAGAGATCTCACTATAACATACTGATAGTATAAAAAAAGTCTCCTTGAAATACCAAGGAGACTTTTTCTATACTTTTTTCAGCAATAATTGCCTAACTCTGCATTTTCTTAGCCTTACGTTTATCCAAATACGCCTTGCCCCCTTCGTACACCAAGGGCAAAATAGAAACAATAATAATACCATACACAATAAGGCCAAAATTTTCTCTGGCAAAGGGCGTATTTCCTAAAAAATAGCCTACGCTTACCAAAGAGCCCACCCAAATAATACAGCCCGTTATATTGTAAAATAAAAAGCTTGTGGGACGCATCAAGGCAATGCCGGCCACAAAGGGGGCAAACGTGCGCACGATGGGGATAAAACGCGCCAAGATAATGGCCTTTCCCCCGTGCTTTTCGTAAAAAGCATGGGCCTTAAGAAGATGCGCCTTTTTGATAAAACGCGTTTCTCTTTTAAAAATAGACGGCCCCACATAGCGCCCGATATTATAATTTACCGCATCGCCAATAATCCCCGCCGCCAACAACACAGCCATACACTCCACATAGCCGAGCAAGCCCGCGCCGGCCACCACGCCGGTAGCAAAAAGCAGAGAGTCTCCGGGTAAGAAAGGCGTTATTACCAAACCTGTTTCACAAAATACGATTAAAAATAAAATAGCATAAACCCATAGGCCATAATCAGCTACCAATGCAAAAAGATGCTTATCAATATTAAGAACAAAATCCACTAAAAATAAAATTATATCCATATATTTCCCTCTATTACAACGAACAACAAGCGCTTTAACCACGCTACCTTTTTTAGTAAAAGCACCATACGCATTCTTTATTCAAATGACAAGGTAAGAAGTGAGACCTCTGTACGTTTAATTTTAGACTTTGAGCCACTTTTAAAACGTTACTG
>CAYJHX010000376.1:0-2314 GCA_964369395.1 uncultured Desulfovibrionaceae bacterium | reverse complement strand
CGCCCCACAGGTATTTTGGGCGAAAGGGTGGCTGAAAAACTATGATGAACATACGCCATATCATTTCGCTTGTACTGATTGTTGCCATACTTTTCATACCCACGGTAGCCAATAGATATTGGGTAGACGTGTGCGTTATGATTGGTATTTACGCTTGGCTTGCCCTTTCGCTTAATGTTATTTTGGGCCAAGCGGGTTTATTCCATATGGGGCATGCGGCCTTCTTTGCCATTGGCGCGTATACCACAGCGGTACTCAATACACAATTTGGTATTCCTGTGTTGTATGTTATGCCTTTGGCGGGGATTTTTGCCGGAGTTTTTGCCCTTATTGTGGCACGTCCCATCATCCACTTGCGCGGTGACTACTTACTCATTGTGACCATTGGTATTGTGGAAATTGTGCGTTTAACCCTCATCAATGACGTGGGCGGTTATTTTGGTGGCTCCAACGGTATTTTTGGTATATCTCGTCCGGAAATTATGGGCTATCGAATTGTAACACCAACACAATTCTACTACTTTGTTTGGGGTGGGGTAGGGCTGTCAGTGCTTTTCTTTGCGTGGCTTGCGCAATCTCGTTTTGGTCGCGCGCTCAATTATATTCGCGATGACGATGTTGCCGCCAATGGCTGTGGTATCAATGTGGCGCGCTATAAGCTTATGGCCTTTGTTATCGGCGCTTGTTGGGCTGGCACAGCTGGGACGGTTTTTGCGGCAAAGATGACCATTGTAACGCCGGAATCCTTTTCTTTTACGGAATCTGTTGTGTTGTTTGCCGTGGTTATTTTAAGCGGTGGCAGCCAATTAGGGGTTTTGATTTCAACCTTTCTTTTCATTGGCTTACCAGAACTTTTGCGCGAATTTTCTCAAGCGCGTATGTTGATTTTTGGTATTGCCATGATGGCCATGATGATTTGGCGCCCCCAAGGCATTTTACCGCCTACATTGTATAAATATACCGTACGCTTCTTTAATAAGGATGGAACCCCCAAAGCTGTGTCGGACAAAGAAAGTACGGGAGGTAAGTCATGAGTTTGTTACGTCTTGCCAATGTGACTAAGGTTTTTGGTGGCCTTACGGCTATGCAGGAAGTAAGCTTTGAAGTAGAGCGCGGCAGTATTGTGGGACTTATTGGGCCTAACGGCGCCGGAAAAACCACGGTGTTTAACTGTATTACCGGTAACTACACCCCTGAAAAGGGCGATATTTATTTCAAGAACGAACGTATTACCGGCGTGCCTTCGTACAAACTTGTAAAAAAAGGCATTGCTCGTACTTTTCAATCCATACGTCTTTTCCCGCGTATGCAGGCTGTGGAAAATGTTTTGGCAGGTCGCCATTGTCGTATGCACAGTGGAATTGTTTCTTCCATGCTGCGTTTGCCTTGGCAACGTCGCGAAGAAAAAGATGCTTTTGACCGTGCCATGCAAGAGCTCGCCTTTGTGGGTATAGATGATTTGTATTCTGAGCTTTCAGGTTCTTTGCCTTATGGGAAGCAGCGCTTGCTAGAAATAGCGCGTGCTCTTGCTTCTGACCCTGAGCTTTTGATTTTGGATGAACCGGCAGGCGGCATGAACGAGCAGGAAACAGCCGAATTGATGGATCTTATTCATCAAATTCGCAAACGTGACATAACAGTATTGCTTATCGAGCACGATATGCGCCTTGTTATGCATATTTGTAAGTGGCTTGTGGTGCTAGAAAATGGTTGCGTTATTGCTAAGGATATTCCTGAGAATATTCGCAATAATAAGGCCGTCATCGAGGCATATCTCGGTGCCGATGATGGGAGTTGGTAATATGGCGTTGTTAGAATTAAAAGATGTGCATGTCAGTTATGGCCCCGTGGAAGTATTGCATGGCATAAATCTTAAGGTAGAAGAGGGCGAAATTGTTGCCATTCTTGGAGCCAATGGCGCCGGTAAAACCACGACCATGCAAACCATCAGCGGCTTACAAAAGGTGAAAAAGGGCGAGATTCTCTATCAAGGAAGCCCCTTACATACTTTACACAGTTTTGATATCGTTAAACGCGGTATCACGCAATCTCCCGAAGGGCGCCGCGTCTTTGGCACTATGTCTGTACTTGGCAATTTGAAGCTAGGTGCCTTCACCGTGGAAGATAAAGATAAAGTAGCCAAAACTCTTGAATGGATTTTTAATCTTTTTCCGCGTCTTGAAGAGAGACAGCGCCAATTGGCAGGCACCCTTTCTGGCGGAGAACAGCAAATGCTTGCCATAGGTAGAGCGCTTATGGGGCAACCAGATCTCTTGCTTTTGGATGAACCCTCTTTGGGGCTTGCGCCGCTTTT
>CAYJHX010000375.1:0-2318 GCA_964369395.1 uncultured Desulfovibrionaceae bacterium | reverse complement strand
ATGTCCTTTCGTTTGCGAGTTTTTCTTAGTGCCTTTGGCATTATTTTCTTAGCCCTTATGGTGCTTCCTGCAGTAACATGGGTGAGTGCCGAGCATTATAACGCTCTTTTTTTAGGCTTAAGCATTTTGCTGGCCATGGGGGCAGCCTTGGTGTGCACCTTGTATTTGCACAATTACATACGAAAAGAAACACAGCAAATTAAAGATTTTGTGCAATGCATGACTTCAGACCAATATCAGCGTCGTTTAAATATCCCTCACACTTCGGTCTATGCGTGTTTGATGGTTCCCATCAATGCCATGGCCACACGCTTTGAAGAGCACACTAAAGATTTACATACCCGCAATACCCAATTGCGCGCCATTTTAAACACCATGGAAGAAGGGGTGTTGGTGCTTGCGCCCAATGGGAGCATACAGCACTATAACAAAGCCTTACAGAAAATGTTTCCTAAGATAGATAAATCTTTGGGTTTGCAAGTGGTGGAGGCCATTCCTGTGCCTTCGTTGCAAGAAGCGGTGGACGCTACTTTAGCCCTCAAAATCTCGACCAAAGAGGAATATGCATCAAAAGAAAGTAATACTTTACATTTAGAATTAGAGCTCGAGCGCACTTTTTCTGTGTATTTAACCCGCGCCGGGAATAACAATGCACATCTTGGGGCTGTTATAGTATTTCATGACATTACCCCCATTGTGCGTCTAGAGCGGGTGCGACGTGATTTTGTAGCCAATGTTTCTCATGAATTGCGAACCCCCCTTACGGCCATTCAAGGCTATGCCGAAACCTTGGTAAATACCGAAGAAATACCGGAAGAATACAAATGCTTCGTAGAAATCATTCGTAGAAATGGCGCTTATTTGGCCCGCATGGTGGAAGAATTATTGGCACTTGCGCGCCTAGAAAATGATCATATGCCTGTACGGATAAATCCTGTTTCGCCCCACGAAAGCATTCAAGCTGCCGTGGCTTTATGCCGCCAACAATTAGACTTACGTGGCATTACCCTTCGCATGGATGTGCCGGACACACTTATGGTCATGGCCAACGGACAGCACTTGACACAAATTTTTAGAAACCTTATCGAAAACGCAGGACGCTATGCACCAAAGGACGACGAAATTTTTGTACAGGCGCAAAGTTTCGACGATACGGCCTTAAAGCATGCCGGCATGACGCTCTTTAGCATTGCCGATAGGGGGCCGGGCATCCCGGAAATAGATTTGAAGCGTATTTTTGAACGCTTTTATCGTGTGGAAAAACACAGAAGCCAAGGCTCTACGGGGCTTGGCCTTGCCATATGTAAACATACTGTAGAACGTCTTGGCGGACATATTTGGGTGGAAAGTCCGTCTACAGAGTATGCTACGGTTTTTTATTTTACCCTACCCACCTTCATTGGAGAATAGTGTGAGCGAACAGCACAAACTTATTGCCAACCATGTGGACTTTTTTTACGGAAGCTCGCAGGCCTTATACGATGTGAGCCTGTCCTTTCCAGAAAATAAAGTAACCGCGCTTATTGGGCCTTCCGGTTGCGGAAAAAGTACATTCTTGCGTTGCCTTAATCGTATGAATGACCTTATCCCCGGCGCAAAAGTAAAAGGGAATATCACCCTTGATGGGCAAGATATCAATGCCCCTAGCTCTGATGTGGTAGCCTTACGCCGCAAAGTGGGTATGGTTTTTCAAAAACCAAACCCTTTCCCTAAAACTATCTTTGAAAATGTGGCGTATGGTTTGCGTGTCAATGGCATTAAAGACGAAAATTTCATTGCTGGAACTGTAGAAGAAGCGCTAAAACGCGCCGCCATCTTTGAAGAAGTAAAAGACAGATTACACACTTCTGCCTTGGGCCTTTCTGGTGGACAGCAACAGCGCTTGTGTATTGCCCGAGCCTTGGCCGTGGGCCCCGAAGTTTTACTTATGGACGAACCTGCCTCGGCTCTTGACCCCATTGCTACCCAAAAAATTGAAGAAGGTATTCACGAGCTTAAGCATCAATTGACCATTATTATTGTTACCCACAATATGCAACAGGCCGCTCGTGTTTCAGACTTTACAGCCTTCTTTTATATGGGTAAACTCATTGAACATGATGTGACAGATACCATCTTCACACGCCCCAATCAAAAACAAACAGAAGATTACATTACAGGGAGATTTGGTTAATGTCTAATAGCGAAACTCAATTACAACAAATGCTTGTGACCTTGCGCACTCGCCTTTTGGTCATGTCTGCCATGGTGGGCCTTGCCCTTGACGATGCCTGTAAATCCCTCAAAGAAGGGGACGTGGGCCGTGCTAGCGCCGTTAT
>CAYJHX010000374.1:0-2328 GCA_964369395.1 uncultured Desulfovibrionaceae bacterium | reverse complement strand
GGTCACTTTTAATGGCTGTGAAAAAAAGCCATAGCGGAACACTTGCCAATAAAAGTACTATTATAATAAAGAGTCCTAATTTTTTTTTGTACGCTTTTGCTTTGGGGGCTGGTATTTCAAGCATGGTTGACATGGTATTCCCTTTTTATTTGCTAAAAGTGGACAGTATTGATGCCAGAAGCTATGAACTTGTTGCATCGTTATTGGGCTTGGTAAGCGCTAACTCTTCAGTCAAACTTTCATGCGAACCAAATGTTTCATAAAAATTCTTTTCGGCATAGGAATCACCAATAAGATATATTTCTTCTTTGATATGGAAAATATGTTCTGGCTCGGGATTGACAAGCATATTACCATTTTTATCACGTAAGGCAGCCACACTGCAAGAGGTTAGAGAGCGAATTCCGCTTTCAAGAAGTGATTTTCCGTGTAGTTTATCGCTAATTTTACTGCGGAAAAGCTTTAAGCCTTCATTGAGCATAAAGACCTTTCCCGGAGCGAGTAAATTGATAATGCTACTGCTCATCATAGAAGCCAAAGAAAGAACGAGATCGGCACCTGCCGCATGGAGTATGCCAATATTTCTGTCTAAATTGGCACGGCTGATAATCTGTAAATCTGGGCGTAAGCGTCGGCAATACAGAGTGAGATAAATATTGGTATCGTCGTCATGAGTGGTGATGATAACTGTGGGGCATTGACGAATACCGGCTTCTTCTAAAATTTCAATGTCAGCGGCATCGCCAATGACAAGGTCTTTTTGTGCAATTTTTCGCCCAAGGCGGGCATTTTTTTCCACCACACTGTAGTTACGCCCCACGCTGCCTAAATACTGTGCTGCGGAAAGTCCCACACGCCCGCATCCCAAAATAACAATGGGGGCATCTTGCTGTACGGTGTTACCTTGGCTAAGGAATGTATTCACCGTTTGCATTTGTTCTCTGGTGCCTGCAATGACAAGGACGGTGGCATCAGTAAATACTGTGTCCGGATGGGGAAAAACAAACTTCCCTCGTTCCCAAAGACCTACTACATTGACCCCGGTAGCGAGGCGCAAACCGCATTCTTTGAGGTTTTTGCCCACCAGCTGCGTGCGCATGGCAGGGGCTTCGGCAATGACAAGCTCTTCATACTCATTAATAATACTTGTGGGAGATTGTGCATTTAAAACACGTCGCGCAAGGGCAGTTCCCAAAAGTTTATGGAATTGAATAACTTGGCTTGCGCCGGCCATATTTAAAATATCAATAGCGTCGTCGCTTTGCACACTACAGGTGATGGGAACATGTGCGCTAACATCACGCACGGTGAAGGTGATGTTGGTATTGCGGGTATCGCTGTCTAAAGCAACGAGCATGGCAGCTTTATTGATATTAAGGTTTTTATAGACATTTCCATCGTCATGATCACCCATAATGGCATTATAATCTTGATCAATAAGATCTAGAGTGGCTATGCTATCATTACACAAAAGCACACAAGGCGTGCCGTAGTTTTCTAGGGCATCGACAGTATTGAGTGTAAGCGGGGTAACGCCGACAAAAATAACGTGATTTTTGGTTTCTTTGGGAACTTTTCTTGGGATAGTGTGCTTTTTTTGAGATTCAAGCCAAGGTGCGTAAAAATATTGAATAAAAGTAAAGGGAAGCATGACTAAGAGTAAAATTACTCCCGACATAAGCACAACAATAGAGAAAAATCGACCCAAATCGGAAGTGAAGGTTATATCGCCAAAGCCTAAGGTGGACATGACGGTTAACGTCCAATAAACGCCCGTTGTCCAAGAAAATTCTCGGCCTTCAAGTTGCATAATATAGTGGAATAAAATACTGAATACTGCAATGAGTAAAACAAGGAGCAAGATAAAGCGTAAAAGGAAAAACATATTGCGCTTTACGCCACGCTCTTGAAGGAATATGGTGAGCTGAGAAGAAATAAACTTCATAAAACCTCAAAATAAATATAATTTATTGGTGTCCGCAAAAAAATGTTTTGAAAAGATTTGCAGACCGTAAGCAGTATAAGCGAGGGCATGAATAATGGCAAGTTGAGACCTTTGTGGAATTCATTATACAAAGGCCTTAAATGAGACCTCTGCATAATTCTAAAAAATACCAAAATACATGGATGCTTTGCTGTCCATTTGCGTAATTGCTCATTCTTCGCAAACGCAAACGCCTTCGGCGCCCTTTGGGTGGCTACTTCGCTTCGCTCGCAATGACTTTCATCATAATACCAAGTCATTGCGAGAAGCGTAGCGACGAAGCAATCCATGCCTTTGTAATTGTGCAGAGGGCTCTAAATAGTGCATAAAAAAAGCCCAGACAG
>CAYJHX010000373.1:0-2344 GCA_964369395.1 uncultured Desulfovibrionaceae bacterium | reverse complement strand
AAAAAAGGTTGCCTATCTGTTCTTGTGTCAACCCAATGCCGGTATCTTGTATTTTAAATAAAAAGTGTAAAGAATTATTTTGATGTTTTGTGCCGGTAATATGTAGGCTTACCTTGCCTTTTCCGGTAAATTTAATGGCATTGCTCAAAAGATTGAGCAACACTTGCTTTAGACGCAATGGGTCCCCTAAAATGGGGGTGGAAGCATATACCCCTTCATGTAAATGGCTTTCAAGGCCTTTATCGCGCATGGCATGCCCAAAAAGGCTTTCCAATTCTGAGCAAACATCATGAATAGTAAAAGGCGTTTTTTCCATTTCAAGCTTGCCGGCTTCGATTTTAGAAAAATCTAAAATATCGTTAACAATGCGCAAAAGCTCTTTAGTGGAAAAGAGCGCCTTTTCCATATAGTCTTTTTGCATAGCGTCTAAGGGCGTGCCAGACAAAATATGTAAAAGCCCCAGGATTCCGTTCATGGGGGTGCGAATTTCATGGCTCATATTGGCGAGAAATTCACTTTTGGCTTGTGCGCTTTGTTCAGCAGCTTCTCGATTAAGTTCAATTTCTCTGAGCATTTGCTTTGCTTCGCGTAGATCGTGACAATAAACAATATAAATATCCTCGTCGTCTATGGAGGAACGCACTACGGTAACACCCATGGGGTATTCTTTACCCTCGGCATCAACGGCATATATTTCAAAACGCGCTTTTCCGTTAAGAACGGCTTCGGTAAACTTTTCATGCAAAAACAAGCGGCTTTCTTGGCCATTGGGTTGCATGGGGGGAAAGGATTGCATACCAACAACTAAAAAATGCTCTTTAGAGTTATAGCGTGTTATACGCAAGCTTTCTGCATTGCAATCCATCAGTTCCATACGTGAATTCAATATATTTATGCCTAGGGGCACACCTTCTAAAATGGCTTTCGTGCGTTGTTCTGCCACTTGAGCTTTACGCATATTTTCTTCTACTTCGCGCATATCGCGGTAGAAGACCACCACCATATCTTCACCATTATGTCTAGTGCGTACGGCTGTAGCTTCGGTGGGTACTGGCGTACCGTCAAGAGATGTGCCAAGCCAATAGCCGCTGGCGTAACCTTCTGTAAAGGTCTTATGCAATTGCTCTTGCATTTTTTGTAAGGAGGGAACACCATCAGGCTGTATTTCAGGAAAAAGCTTATGTAAATAGTCCATAAAGTCTTGCTTTTTTTCTATACCAAAAGTTTTCACCATGGCGGTATTCCAAGCTACAGGCCTACCACTTTTGTCCCAAATCATGGCGCCCATGGGGCTGGCATCCAGCATTATTTTACTGTATTCGTGAGATTCATTCAGTTGCGCTATAATGGCATTTCTTTCTCGCAAATCTTGAAGAAAAATAAAGACAATTTCTTCATCTTGAATAATGGTAGGCGCAAAGGTTGCCTCCACAGGAATTTCTTCCCCATTGGTGTGAAGATGTATCCAATCTTTACATACCGTTCCCTTTTTTCGAGCTTCTTCTGTGTATTTCTGTGCAAGTGCTAAAGAGTTCGTGCCGCAAGGTTGCTGGGTTGGCACTGTAAGCAAAAAATTATCTACAAGCGCTTGTTTGCTTTCAAAGCCAAACAATTGCAATGAGGCGCTACTGGCGTCCAATATTTTGCCCTGTGTTGACCATATCTGTACGGGCATGGGGATGGCTTCAAGCATAGCACTCATACGCATTTGAACCATAGCTGCTTCTTGTTGTGCGTTGTGCAATTGGTCTTTGGTGTGGGCTAATTCTTGACGCACTTTTTCTAGCTCGTCCGCAAGAGATTCATAGCTCATTGTCTTTTTAGGGGATGGTGATTTGTCCATGCTTGCTGTCTCGTGAGATTTGAATGGTAGAGTATTATAAGAAGCCATGCCATAATAGTGTAATTTAGCTACAATTTTGCATAGCATATTTTGAGTGGTGTTTTTCTAATCTATATTATAGGTCTTAATGAGCTACTTGTCAAAAAATAAAGTATATACTTGCGCTCTTCATACTATAAAGTTATTCCTACACAAGGTTCATAAAGTATTGTAACACAAGGTATTGAGTTACAAAAAACATACATTGCGAAGAGGGCAGGGGGGATGAAGCAAACCGCCAGGTTATTGGAAAAGTGCAATCTGCTTCAACATCTGTTTCGTTAGGCGCCTTATTCAAGGCAGTGCAGTTAATACATTGTGGATTTGCTTTACAAATCTTTAGAGTGTTGACAAAGTTTGCTGGGGGAAAACCTTTTTGAGGTTCTTCCCCCAGACCCTCTTTCCAAATAACTTTAAGTATAATTTGTAGTTAAGCTATTACGCAGATGGTCTCATTGCACA
>CAYJHX010000372.1:0-2349 GCA_964369395.1 uncultured Desulfovibrionaceae bacterium | reverse complement strand
AAGGAGAGCCCTTTTTGGCGCAAGCAAAAGGGCCCTCCTTCCCCCCACAATAAAAATGACCCCAAATTTATTCTGTAAGGGCTGTCAGGTCGTAAGTGCTGTTTTCTACAATTTGCCCGCGCACCATGGCGCCGGGGCGTACTTCGGGCCCGCTCACGTAGGTCATACCGTCCACTTCTGGCGCTTGGAACCATACGCGTCCTTTGTGTAAGCCCGGCCATTCTTCGTGTTCGGCGTCTACTAAAATGGCATGGTCTTGACCTACTTCTTTTTCTAATAACTCTTCAGAAATTTCTGCTTGAAGGGTCATAATCTCATGGCGACGTTCTTGTTTTACAGCGTCTTCTACTTGATTGGGCATGGTGGCGGCTGTGGTGCCTTCCTCGGGTTCATAGCTAAAGACGCCCACATGATGCAAACGTGTTTGCGCAACAAAATTGCGTAGGGCGGTAAAGTGTTCGTCTGTTTCTCCGGGAAAGCCCACGATAAATGTGGTGCGTAGGGCTGCTTGGGGGAAAAACCGTCGTACGCGTTCTACCACTATGGCAGGGTCTTTGGCAAAGGGGCGCCCCATACGTTGTAACACATCGGCATGGGCATGCTGCATGGGAATGTCAAAATAGGGTAAGAGCACACCGTCTTGCGCCGCTTCTTGCATGAAGGTCAACGTTTTTTCTGTAAGACCGGAAGGGTATAAGTACATAAGGCGCAGCCATTGCAAGCCTTGTAAAGGAAGAAGTTTTTCTAGAAGGTGGGGTAGGGCAAGGTTGTAATCTTCCCCCCACGTACTCACATCTTGCGCTACCAGCACGAGTTCTTTCACTCCGTGAGCTATAAGGCTTTTGGCTTCGTTCACAAGTTTTTCTGCCGGTACCGAGCGATGTTTGCCGCGGATGGAAGGAATAGTACAAAAAGAACAGGCATGCCGACAGCCGTCACTGACTTTGAGCCAAGCATAGGAGGTAGAAGGAGACAGCAAGCGTCCTTCTTGCACAATATCTTGTCCCAAATTGAGAGGGCGAAGTAATTCTGCCACTTGTTTTGGCCAAGTTTCAAGGGTGGCATTGGGCAGCCATAAATCCACTTCTGGAAGGTCTTGTGCCAAGGCTTCTGCACCGTAGCGCCCCACAAGACAGCCCGCCACCACCACCATGGGCTTGCGTTTAAGGGTGGAGCAATGGTGCACAATTTCCACCAGTGTGCGCACAGATTCTTGCACGGCTGAAGCGATAAAACCACAGGTATTCACAAAAATAAGTTGGGCACGTCCCATATGTTGCGTGGGTACCATCTCCAGTGCCAAAGAGCCGAGCAGGTGTTCGGTATCAACCTGATTTTTAGGACAGCCTAAGCTTATGCTGTATACACGAAGTTTTTTCATAACTATTTTCTCTTAAATTTTTTGGGGGAGTAAGGGGCGAGATGTTGGCTGCTATTTCGTTTTGCGTGAATGTTTTTTTGCAGAAAGAAATAACGCAAAAAGAATACTATATCATTACAGGATGACAAGCAATACACAATAGCGTAAGATATAAACATAACAGTCTTTTGAAGATGCACTGAGCGTTTTGAAACAGTATTGGTAATAGATGCATTTTTTTACCTAATATTTTGATATATTTCGATTGTTCTGTTTTTCGCTTGCGTGTGCAGTTGCTATTTTAGCACAGTTTTCTGTGCAATCTATGAGGTCGTTATGCTAAAATATTCTTTCTTGCTACGTATATGCTTTTTTTGTGCGCTGTTGCCGTGTGGTGTTTTGCTGGGCTTTTTGCCTGTTCAAGCTGCACAAACAACACAACAAGGGATGGATGTGTACGGCGGAGCGTATACACCTGCTCAGGCTCCAAATACCAATAGCCAAGGCTTTCAGACTTTTCAAGTGGCCCCTCCTACAGGTGGAGCTCCGGCAGCCTCTGGGCCGCCACCTTCTTTTGTGCAACCGCCGGTACAAAATGCACCACAAAATCCGCATACCAGCGGGCAAGTTGTTTTACAGCCTTCGGGGCAGCCTCCCATACAAACTTTGCGGCAAGGTTCTGTTTCGGGGCCTGTTTCGCCTCCTGCTCCAAGCCCTGTTCCCAGAAGTCCGGGGCAAAACCCCACACAAGTGCCGCATCAGGGTAATCAAAATCAAGGCAACCAAATGCCTGGGCAATTTGGTGTGCCGCAAAATGTGCCGCTCATGGCACCTGCTCCATCTGCGGTATCTCCCCCCCCTTCTTTGCCAGCTTCTCCCCCAAAGCCAACGCAAGAAGAAATGGATAAAACCTACTTAGAAGCCGCCAATGACTTTTCTCAGGCAAAATACGCACAAGCCATAAATACGTGGCAAAAACTTGCAGGGGA
>CAYJHX010000371.1:0-2363 GCA_964369395.1 uncultured Desulfovibrionaceae bacterium | reverse complement strand
CCACTCGAGGAGGAATTTCATTAAAACTTTGGCGCAAAATTAAACCATCCACTTCCAATTCTCGTAATTGATTGGTCAAAGTTTTTTGTGAAATGCCCTTCACCTCTCGCATGAGGTCTTTAAAGCGCCTTGTGCCATCTTCCGCAAGCATATATAAAATGAGTGGTTTACATTTTCCGCCTATCATTTTTAGGGTCACTTCAATTTCAGAAGCCACGACTATTTTATCCATTAGTTACCTTCCTTTCTCTAAGAGAAAATAATGTATGGTATTGACAAGTTTTTTTTAAGCAAGTAAAAAGTCCAATAATAGTATTTTGTACTATAATGGAAGAAAAGGCAATACTATTTTGCTTTGGAAATGGCTGCAGATGCTAAGGTTTTATTATGAGTACATTTGTTTACAGACCTTTTGGCAACTTGTTTTTTCAATCACCCACCATAGGAGATTTGTTTATGCGTAATAAGAAGTCGTTATTTTTGTCAGTTATAACATTTTTACTCATAATTACATCCTTTGCCCATGCCGCCCCTGTTCCTCCAGGTGCAAGCGATAAGGCAATTGTTGAAAAGGTAAAATTTAACAATAGAATATCTATCGAAATTGTCGGTGATTTATATCTCCCTAAAAACATAGATACATCTAAAAAACATCCTGCCATTGTGGTGGGGCATCCCTTTGGTGGCAATAAAGAGCAGACGGCTGGCTTACACGCACAACAGCTTGCTGAGCTTGGCTTTGTAGCCTTAGCTTTTGACGCTGCGTTTTATGGCGAAAGTGGTGGGCAGCCACGCAATACAGAGTTGCCAGATGTGCGTGTAGAAGATTTTAGTGCAGCGGTAGACTTTTTGAGCAATCACACCTTAGTTGATAAAAATCGCATTGGTATTTTAGGCATTTGCGGAGCTGGCGGATATGCCATAGCTGCAGCAAAAATAGACCCACGCATGAAGGCCATTGCCACAGTAAGCATGGTTGATATGGGAGAAAGAAATAGAAAGCAAGGCTTTGCCCGTAACGCTAAATTAGCACCAGAAAAGCGTGCTGAACTCCTAAAAGCCATGGCAGAACAAAGAACAAAAGACTTTGCCGCTGGCAAGCCACGCTATACGAGCAATATTCCCACAAAAGGTCCCAATGAATTTTACGAATACTATAGAACTTCTCGTGGCGCACACCCTCGTGCCACAACAGATTATACTTTTGTAAGCAATGCAAGCCTACTCACTTTTTACCCTTTCATCGACATAGAAACCATCGCTCCACGTCCTTTACTGTTTATTATGGGTGACAAGGCAAGTTCCGTTTACTTTAGTGAAGAAGCCTATGCAAAAGCTGCAGAACCAAAAGAATTATATATTATAAAGGATGCGCTTCATACGGATCTTTATGACAATCCTCAATTTATGAAAGATTCTATTCAAAAATTAAAAAACTTCTTTGAAAAAAATCTTTAATGAAATGTTGATTACAGGCAATAGCACAATATAAAGCAACCTTTAACTTTAATTTTGGAGAAAACAATGAAAAAACTCGTGGTTATTACCGGTGCTAGCTCCGGTTTTGGTAAAGTACTCGCAGAGCAATTCAGCGCGGCAGGCCATCCCCTCTTACTTCTTGCTCGTAGAATTGAGCTGGTGGAAGCCATGAATTTGCCTAACACCCTATGCAAAAAAGTGGACGTGACCAATAAGGCAGAATTTGAAAGCGCAGTACGCCAAGCTGAAGAAAAATACGGTAAAACTGATTTGCTTATCAACAATGCCGGTGTCATGATGCTTGGTAGCCTCGAAGACCAAGACGCTGCCGAATGGAAAACCATGCTTGATACCAATGTGCTTGGTGTCATGAACGGCATGCAAATTGTTATGGCTGGCATGAAAGAACAACAATGCGGCACTATTATGAACATATCTTCCATCGCTGGAGTGAAAGCTTTTGGAAATCACGCTGCGTATTGCGCTTCAAAGTATGGCGTAGTAGGCTTAAGCGAAGTAGCCAGAGAAGAGCTTTCCCCGCATAATGTGCGTGTAATTACCATTTGCCCTGGGGCAGTTGCCACAGAACTTTTGGGACATACCACAAATCCCGATATCATTAAGGGATACAAAGAGTGGACAAATGCTGTCGGCGCTACAAATATTACTGCCGAAAATGTAGCCACAACCATCAAATTTGCTTATGACATGCCACAGGGTGTGTGCTTACGCCAAATCCAATTGGCTGACACTAAGCAAAACGTTTAATAGTCTATTCAATTGATACTCTATGATCCCCTGCGTAATTCATTATGCAGGGGATTTATTTAAGCTAAAAGCATATTAAAACTTCGTAAATATATGAAATACGTATTTAACAACAT
>CAYJHX010000370.1:0-2365 GCA_964369395.1 uncultured Desulfovibrionaceae bacterium | reverse complement strand
TCGCGTTGTTGTATTCTTAATGGTGCGGCGGCGCGTTGTTGTCAGCAAGGGGATGAAGTTATCGTGGCAGCCTCTGCTTATGTGCATACGCCACAAGAGATTTGCCAATATAAGCCTGCTGTCCTGACTTTTGAACATGATAATCGCATCAAAGAACAGCTGTATTATGATACATGGCAAGATGACGAAGACATGTTTCATTTTGCTATCAGAGAAGAAAAATAAACAAAATCTCCAGCGCAATCATTGCCTAGCCTTTTACTGTGGCGCGTTTTGAAAGGGATAGGGGGAGTTTGAGGGGGAAAGGGAAAACTTTTTGGCGCTAGCAAACCGACCCAAAGGGCTTGTAGCCGTAGGCAAGGAACGAGCCGTACGGATATCGTGCGCCTAGGCGTCTTTTCCCTTTCCCCTTCAAAAAAAATCTTTGGAATTCGTAAAAGCTTTTCCCCTCAAGAAAAAATTCTTCGGTACTCGTAAAAAAATTTCCTCTCAAGAAAAAATCTTTATGCTTTTATATTCCGGCGTTGCGTTCGACGAGTTGTAGGGTGTTTGCTACTTGGCGGCCGGTGCTGCCTTGACTTTGCAATTGTCTTTCGATGGCGGAGATGCCTTTGAGTACGGTGGAGTGGCGGCGTCCAAAGCGTTGTCCTATTTCTTCGAGGGTAGCTTTGGTGTGTTTTCTGGCAAGGTAATAGATGGTATCTCGAGCCAGTACATATTCTTTACGGCGGCTGGAGGAGGTGAGCTGTTGCTCAGTGAGTTTATAAGATGCGCAGACCAAAGCTATGATGCGATCCATGGTGAGCAGATGGGCGGCGGGCATAAATTGCGTAAGCACGTCCATGGCAAGCTCAAGGGTAATATCGCAATGCAGTAGTTGCGCCTTGTAGATAAGGTTCTTCAGGCAGCTTTCTAGCTGACGCACATCTTCGTGCAGATGTTCTACCAACATATCGGCCACGGTGCTTGGCAGGGTAACGCCTTGGGCATGGGCTTTTTGCTCTAGGATGGCGCGGCACATATCGGCTGTAGGCTTGTGAATATTGGCTAGCAGGCCAGAGCAAAAGTGCGAGACAAGCTGACTGTCTACATTTTGCAATTCTTTAGGACTAAAGGAAGAGGTCAGCACCACCCTTTTGCCTTTGGTTTGCAAAGACTTAATGGTAGCTAAGGCTTCGTCTTGTGTTTTTGTTTTGCCTTGAAAGTGGTGCACATCTTCAAGTAAGAGCACGTCTAAATCGCGTAAGGAGGCTTTAAAGCTATCCATATGCTTATTTTTGATGGCGCGAACAAAGTGCGCAGAAAAGTCTTCGGCGGTGAGGTAGCCTACCTTAGCGCTGGTGCCGTGTAGGGCAAGGCTTTTGCCTATGGCGTGAATAAGGTGTGTTTTTCCAAGCCCTGAGGATGCGCTTACAAAAAGTGTGTCGATGGACTCGCGGCAAATGTCGTGAGCGGCGGCGGTGGCTAGTGCATTACTTGGGCCCACAACAAAATCGTTAAAATCGTGGCGCCAATGCACCTTGGTAAGGGGGCTTTGGCAGGGGAGGGGTAGCGTCATTTGACCGCTATGGTCGTAGACATAGGTTCCCTCGTTTGTTGTAACGGTACGGGATGCGTGTGTATTGCTTGTTGTATCTGCTACAGTAAAAGACAGGGCAGAAGTAAGGCTTGCATTACGTAAAGATGTGCTTGAAAGTTCTTCGCTATTTACTATAAAATGTAACTGTACTTCTGTGGCGTTGAGGCCAAGGCATTGCCCAGCTGCAGTACGTATTTCGTCGGCAAAAACGCGTTGAACTTTGGTGCATACATAGGAGCTAGCGGCGACAATAGTCACTTTTTTATCTTCTATGCGTCCTTGTAAAGGTGCAATCCACACCTTATAGTCACCAGTTTTAAGCGTTTTTTGCAAAATATTGCATATTGATTCCCATTGCGTTCTCATGAGCAAACTTCTAACAAACAAAGGCGCATTTAGAAAACGCCAAGAAAAGTATTTTTTGTTTTTTCTTCTCCCAAGTAAGCTTGAAAATATATTTTCATAATATTTTGTAATTGTTCAATAAAATTATTGTTAATGTTTTTTGCCTTTTCGGGATGTCCTTTTACTGAATGACTTTTTTTTCTAGACTTTTATTTTTTGCATCATTTTTCTATACAGCTTTTCCACAGCAAGATAGCATTACATCTCTTATTTACTCTTATTTTCTTTAGTTTTTAACTTTTTGTCTCGGTCTTGCAAATCAAGAGTTTAAAACGTGTCAAGCCTTTTTCCTCTAAAAAAACTTTTTTTATTTTCCCCTCAAGTTTTTTTTTGACGCTCCGATAAGCTAAGATATGTATGGCTCAATACAGACGCCAGAGC